>CAZCFT010000005.1:0-21494 GCA_964498015.1 uncultured Ignavibacteriaceae bacterium | reverse complement strand
TGCCAGGGAATTTGCGCCTTTTACATCCTCCGTGATCTCAATATTGCAAACAAAATATTATCGTCGTGGGGAGTGCATCTTTGGAAAAAAGTTCATCTAAAAAAAAGAGGGCCCTTTCGGGCCCCGATAGCTTTCGCCATCCACCTCCGGAATTGCCGGATTAAGACTATAATCGGAATTTGATGGATTTTGTCAACCAAAATTTTGACTTTTTTGATCCATGGGAGTAATATGCCGGTCGAATCACCTATAGTCGAAAGATATGTCGCCGCCGCGGTAACATTTGGGATATCAGTCCTTGTAGGATTGATTCTCCAACTGCTCGTCAATACCAGACTTCACAAGATAGCCCTGAAGACCAAATGGAAAGGGGATGAGGTCATAATCTCCGCTCTGAAAGGGAGAATTATACTTTGGGCCGTCATTATCGGGTTGTATTCCGCTCTGCCGATGCTTGAACTCCCGCCGCATTATCATATTATCATCCAAAAAGCCTTGCTTGTTCTTGTGATTCTTTCCATTACCCTTGCCGCTTCATCCATTTTAAGCGGGTTTATCAGAGCCTATGCCGGCGAAGTCAAAGGCGAGATTTTATCTACTTCCATTTTTGCCATATTCTCCCGAATTGTCGTGATGTCGATCGGTATCATGATTATCCTGCAATCTCTTGATATTTCGATAACACCCATTCTCACTGCTTTGGGCGTTGGAGGTTTGGCGGTGGCGCTGGCGCTTCAAGATACGCTGGGAAATCTGTTCGCGGGACTTAATATTCTCTTTTCCGGCAAGATCAAAGTCGGCGATTATATCAAGCTCCAGTCAGGCGAGGAAGGGTATGTCGTCGATATAACCTGGCGCCATACTACCATCAGACAATTGACGGATAATCATATTATCATTCCGAATTCACGTTTGGCGCAGTCGATAACCACCAATTTTCATTTACCTGATACGGAATGTTCTGTGATAGTGCCTCTTGGCGTATCATATAACAGCGATTTGGAGCAAGTGGAGCGGGTGACGCTTGAAGTTGCTCGCCAGATTCTCAAGGAGGTCGAGGGTAGCGATCCAGATAAGGAGCCATCACTCCGGTTTCACACTTTTGGCGATTCCAGCATAAATATGAATGTCTCTTTAAACGTCAAGGAGTATTCGAAGCAGTATATGGTGAAGCATCAATTCATAAAGCGGCTTCATACCCGATTTAAAGCAGAGGGGATCATTATACCATACCCGATCCGCACTATTAAATTTGCCGAGGGCAGCAAAGGCCTTTTTGGCGAAGGAAAATGATTTGGGAATTCGCCAAGAAAATGATGGTACAGCTATAAAGGTCAAATCGCAATTTGGGATAGAATATAAGTTTAGCAAAAAAAGTGGCTCCCATTGCTCACCGATTGGCTATATCATAGTTGGAATGTAGGAGAATGAAGAAATATTATGCATCTTGGAAATAAGCCAGAAATTAATCGACTCTTCATGAACGCTTTGAGCAAAGCGCATGACTTATTTGGCCCTTCTGAGAGTAGGTCTGCTGTAAGGATGGAAAGCCTCGCTATAGCAGATAGACAAATTCCGAAATATATCGAGGAGTTCTGGACGTCAAAACAGCGGCAAGCATCGAGAATTCATGAAATTTCCTATAGGGCATGCTTTAAGCCGCAGTTGCCGAGATTTTTTATCGAGATATTGACGAAAATTGGCGACGTAATTTATGATCCATTCAGTGGCAGAGGCACTACGGCAATTGAAGCGGCCTTATTGCGCCGTAACATCGCTGCAAATGACATTAATCCTTTAAGTCGGATTCTCACGGAACCTCGTTTGATGATACCTGAGCCCGACAGAATCGAGAAACGGCTCGCGGAAATCCCTTTCTCGAAGGATGCGAGGGCAGATATCGATCTGTCAATGTTCTATCACCCTGAAACAGAATCAGAGATTGCTTCTCTTAGAAATTACCTTTCGTTAAGAAGTGGTAATGACAAAGAAGACGAAATCGATAAATGGATAAGGATGGTAGCGACTAATAGACTTACAGGACATTCTTCTGGATTCTTTTCGGTCTATACACTTCCTCCAAACCAAGCGGTCAGTCAAGAAAAGCAAGAAAAAATCAACAAGTTAAGAAATCAAGTCCCAGAGTATAGAGATATCCGAAAAATCATAATGCGCAAGACCTTAAGCCTCATCTCCAATCTTTCTGCAGTGCAAATTTCAGGATTGCGGGCCGCTGGATCTGCAGCAAAATTTTTTACCATGGATGCCACCAATGTTTATGGCCTGGATGACGAATCTGTGCAACTAACAGTAACATCACCACCTTTTTTGGATGTTGTCCATTATTCAAGAGATAATTGGCTCCGTTGCTGGTTTAACTCCGTAGATATCGAGGCAATATCGAGAAACATTACGATGGCAAAGAAGATCACTGAATGGTCAAGAATAATGGGGCTTGTCTTTAAGGATCTGTTTAGAATCACAATGAAGAACGGCTGGGTCGCTTTTGAAGTTGGTGAAGTGAGAAGAGGATCTATTAAATTGGAAGAGCATATCGTTCCGTTAGGGCTTGATGCAGGATTTGAATGCAGGTGTGTGATTATAAATGAGCAACAATTTACAAAGACATCGAATATTTGGGGAGTTTCCAACAATTTAAATGGAACGAATTCCAATAGGATAGTTCTTTTCCAGAAGGCCTAAATAGGTTGCTTATGATTTGAGGGTTTCATTGATGGATTATGTCCAGAACCTTGAGAGAATAATTAGACAAATGCTTCGCCCGTTGAAGGATGTGCCTTTTGGTCTTGTCATCGAAGCCATCTCCCAGCAAAAAGAGCTGTAATTTGATATGTCGCAGCAAGAAAATTTAATCCTGCTCGGAATATTGGAAAATGCCGCCAATTCAGCGGGCAGAGAAATCAATAAGAAAGGCATATCGGCAAAACGCGCCACTGAGGTCGGTAATGCAATAGAGTCTTTTGTAAAGGCAGCTCTTAATAAAGAAGGGCTTAAGGCGGCAACGCCAATGACAAGTCAAGGAAGAAAAAAAGCTATGGGGTATCCCAATATAGAATTTACTGACAAGGCTGGGCGCACTAATTATCTGGAATGTAAAACATTTAATAGCAATAATATTTCAACAACTCAGCGATCCTTCTGTCTTTCACCTTCAGAGGATTTCAAAGTGACGAAGGATGGATTTCATTTCTTGTTAGCCTATGAAGTTATCATGGATGGAAGAGAGGCGAACATTAATATTTTTAAGTGCAAAAGATTCAAAGTCCTTTCACTTGAGAACCTCTTGGTAGATGTCAAGTATGAATTTAATTCAGATAACAAGCGTCTCTATAAAGCACGAATGCTTGTCGAAAAGAGTTTTTGATATCAGTCCGCACTATTGAATTTGCCGAAGGCAGCCTGTGGGCAGATAAAGAGAGATAAATGAAGCTCGGACGCGACACATTCTATTTTCTGCAATGAATAAATTACTTCATCTCCTGCACTTGGGGAAGTCATATGGCATAATGCATGATATCGTACTGAGCTATCCCCCCTTTCAATATACAATCGAGCCTACCAACGCCTGCAATCTTGCCTGCGTCTTTTGCCCGCAGAGTAATCCTGCGCACGCATCAATAAGGCCAAAGGGGTATCTTAAACCCGAAAATTTCCTTCGATTTTTGCGTAAAGTTGAAGAAGTGAAACCGGGCAACCGCAATCTCAATTTGACTCTTGATGGTGAACCATTTGTTAATCCTCATTTTCTCGAATTAGTTAAAATGACAATCGAAAATAAATTTTTTCCAATTTTTGCCACTAACGGAGTGTTGTTGAACAGAGAGAGGGTGAATGAACTTGTTGCCATGGGGCCGTTTCGGGCATCAATCGATTTTTCGTCGGATGAAAACATATTCGAGACAATTCGAGGCAGGAAAGGCGACTTCGGCGCTGTCTTTGAGAATCTCCGTCATTTGATAATGTTGGCCCAATCGAATTCCAATATACATATTGATGTTCATGACATAACATCATTTTCCGGAGCCGACCCCGCTATATCGCTGGCGAGAATGCGACAACTTTTTCCGCAGAAACTCCCTTCGAAAATCCGATTTTCTTCGAGGAAATTTCACAATTTTTGTGGTCATTTGAATTTTGACCATTCAAAATCCAAATACCGGTTATGTCCTTACCCGTGGACTCAAATGGCAGTCACCTATACCGGCGACTGCGTTGCCTGTTGTCGCGATACCGCCGCTCGTTCTGTATTTGGCAATGTTTTTCAATCCTCATTGATGAGTATATGGAATAATGAAGCATATAAGCAATTCCGTCAAAATCTTCTCTTGCAACACCCGGAACTAAATGCCGCCTGCAAAGAATGTGATTTGCCACATAGTGGTCATGAATCGCGCTGGAATCCGATCTATGTTGTCCATTCATTGCTGGGACGGTGAGTCGGGTGATAGCCAATTCGGCAAAAAGACCGATTGACAGCCTTATAGCTTCTATTATCTTACCTCCATGAATTCCCTTGATAAAATGCTATTGGTTCAGGCAGAATTGGCCTTGATGGAAGATGTCGGGCAGGGGGATATAACTACGCTTGGGTGTATCGATGACAATATCGCTACAGCGGAAATCGTCGCCAAATCCGAGGGTCTCCTTGCCGGGCTTCCAATAGTAGAAGCCGTCTTTGTTAAACTTGATGATAAAGCAGAGGTCAATGCTCTCAAGCAGGACAGCGAACATTTCTCCCGAGGCAATCAGATAATCAACATAAAGGCCAACCGCCGGGCCATAATAACCGGCGAAAGAACGGCGCTTAATTTCCTGGGGCGCTTGTCAGGGATTGCCTCGTTGACAGCGAAATTTGTGGAGAAAATTGCTGGTACGGGGGTTACCATACTCGATACTCGCAAGACTACACCCGGTTTGCGCTATCTTGAAAAGTATGCGGTCGTCTGCGGAGGCGGGGAGAATCATCGATATGGATTGTACGATATGGTCCTCATCAAGGATAATCATATTGCCTCCTGCGGCTCGGTAGTGAATGCAGTTGAGAAAATAAGAAATTTTTTGAAGTCGGCTAATTTCAAGAAACAATTCATCAGCGACGCATCCAAAGTCGTTATTGAAGTAGAAGTGGTTAATGAAGAACAATTGCAAGAAGCTGTGAATCTTGGGATTAAACGCTTGTTACTGGATAACCAATCAATTGACCAATTAATTTCTCTGGTCAAGCTCGCCCGAAATTTTGCCAATGACCTCAAACTTGAAGCCTCCGGCAATGTCAGCCTATCCAATGTGGAAGAAATAGCCCGCACCGGGGTTGACTATATCTCAATCGGGGCATTGACACATTCGGCGTCATCATCAGATTTCTCTCTCAATATAATCAGCTGAAATGAATCCGCCTGTTCTCGAATCATTAGCCGACAAACTCCTGGAGAAAATCAGACAGCGCCCCGAGCAGTACTTTGATCCGGTTAAACTCTCGGAAAATCTCAAAACTACAGAAAAAAATATTATTGCCGCCATATCCCTCCTGCGGAGCTGGGGGTATTCTATAAAGGCTGATAAAGAGGGCCGCTACGCTTTTGTCGCGGCTCCGGATAGTTTTCTATCCGCAGAAATCCTCCACGGGTTAGATACCCGCCTGATAGCCCGAAAAATATATTCTTTTCAGACAATTCAATCTACCAATGCTATCGCCTGTCAATTGGCATCAGCCAAGGCCTCGGAGGGAACGCTGGTAATTGCGGAGCATCAGACCCGAGGCAGAGGAAGGCTTGGGCGCCAGTGGTATTCCCCAAAGAATGTCGGGCTTTATTGTTCGATCATTTTAAATCCGAAAATCCATCCGACCTTAGCCCCGGGGATTTCAATCATGACTGCTGTGGCGCTGGCCGATACGATTGCATCCTATGATGACATGGAAATCAAAATAAAGTGGCCCAATGACATATTAATCTCCCGGCTTAAAGTGGCCGGAATTCTGACTGAGCTTTCGGCAGAAATTGACCGGGTCGAATATGTCATTGTTGGCGTAGGAGTTAACATAAATCAGAAAAGAGCCGATTTCCCTGCTGAATTAAGGGAATTTGCAACTTCAGTCCGAATCGGGGCCAAAGAGAAAATCCGCAGGGTGGAATTTCTCCAGATATTCCTGAAAAACTTTGAGAAGGAGTATATTCTTTTCAAGAAATTAGGATTAAGAGAAGCCAGAAAGAAATTTTTGAAATATTCTTTCCTCCATAATCAAGAGGTGAAGCTAAAAATGGGGAGAAAATTGATAATTGGCGCCGTCTTGGATATTGATGAATTCGGACGACTGGTTCTTGACACTCGGGACGGAATAATGAGTTTCAATTCCGGAGAAGTCACAACCCATTAGAAGATTAAATTTTTTAATATGTTGTGAAATAATTCACTTGGCATCGGGCAGAATTTGATTATATTAAACTGGAGTGTTTTGATAGAATTTGAAGGATATTTATGTATTCCGCTAAGGTGATGGAGCATTTTCAGAATCCTCGAAATGTGGGTGAAATCAAGGACGCCGACGGTATCGGCACGGTGGGAAATCCTTCCTGCGGCGACATCATGTCAATCTATATCAAGGTTGAAAATAATGTTATCGCCGATATAAAATTCAAAACTTTCGGATGCGGCGCGGCGATCGCCACCAGTTCCATTACGACTGAAATGGTTAAAGGAAAGACCGTTGAGGAAGCTGAAAGGCTGACCCGCAATGATGTCGCCAACGCCCTCGGCGGACTTCCGCCGATTAAGATGCATTGTTCTAATCTTGCAACGGATGCGCTGAAAGCCGCCATCGAAAATTATCGGGCAAACAAAAACGGAAAAAAACAGTGAGACTTCGCCGGATCGCACTATCATTGTCCGTCTTGTTGATACTATCGTCGTTCGCCTGCATTAAGCGAGTGGAAAGACCTATCAAAGCTGATTATTCCAAATTTTTTCCGCTGGCTGATGGGAATTATTATGTTTACAGCGGCCCGGAGGGCAAAGCAATGATAACCCAAAGCATCGGCGACCTGTATACATTTACTCATTATGATGCCGCGGGAAAAATTATTTTCTGGAAAGATTTCTTGAGAACCGACCATACCATCGGTTGGCAGAATATAGTATTCAGCCTGTCAAAAGCCAGGCCACTGACTGGCAAGTCGAATATTCCCGACATCCATTTTGAACCGCCGCTTCCGTTTCTCCCCTGGACCGAAAAGGTGGGAGATACCATTTTATTTTCTTCTGCCGAAATTCGCCACGATTCGGTGAATACCCATCTCCGCCTGCAAATCGAATATACTATTTATGGAATAGCATCGGTCAATACTCCCGCCGGTATGTTTAACGACTGCATTGAGATAAAAATGACGCATAAAATACTCTATGATAAAGAAAAGAATTTCCTTGAAGGCGACAGCTATTGGTGGTTTGCCCGAAATGTCGGAGTAGTCAAATATATCACTCCCGAAGGAGCCGGTGAGCTTCTTCAAGCGAAAGTTGATGGCAAAACTTATCCATAAAGCTTTTAAGAGGATTTTTGTATGTCGGCTATTACCAAAGATATGACGATCGGCGAAATAATTTCACTCATTCCAACCGCGAGTCCCATAATTGAAAAATATTTCCATGGCGGATGCTTTGAGTGCCCGGCGATGAAGATGGAGACACTGGAGATGGGAGCGATGTTGCACGGGCATGATGTCGGTGAAATCATCGCCGAGTTGGAAAAACTTGCCGCCGGAAAATAGCAGGTTGCTGTTATTTGAATTTCTTCCGCAGAAGAAAGACTTATGGGCAGACTACGCCTGCCTTGCCCAATTCATATCGCACGGTTCTTAAGCAATGCCCGAACTGCCTGAAGTTGAAACAATTGTCCGAGGGCTAAGACGCTTCGTCTTGGGCAAGACAATCGGTTCTGTTTTCATAAACGCGCCAAAAATCCAGAAGAGCAATTTTTCCGGTTGGACCAATATTTTTCCCGACAAGAAAATTTTGCATATAAATAGACGCGGCAAGAATATTTTGATTGAACTAAGCGATGGATTCACCCTCTGGATTCATCTCAAGATGACCGGACATCTTTACTATCTTTCAGAAGCAGAAGCGATTGATAAACACGATTTGATGATTTTCCATTTCAAGAATGATTCAAATAATCTTCGCTTTAACGATTACCGGCGATTCGGCAATATTCGCCTGATTAAGACAGGAGAACTGGCCAATCAAAAGGGGTTGGCGGAGCTTGGCCCGGAGCCGCTGGAGATTTCCAAATCTGATTTCATTAAGCTTTTTTGTCGGTCAAAGCGAATGATAAAACCTGCCCTGCTCGACCAGACTTTTTTGGCAGGCATTGGCAACATCTATGCCGACGAAGCTTTGTATTTGGCCAAAATACATCCCAGAAGAATAACCAACAGTGTCTCAGTCGAGAAGCTCGCGATGCTTCACAAGATTATCCGGAGAATTCTCGGAAAGGCAATAAGAAAAATGGGAACATCAGTCGATTCTTTCGCGGGGGTTGATGGCAAACCGGGCGGATACCAAACCTATCTGAAAGTCTATGGCCGCGAGGATGAACCATGCAGTCGATGCGGAGCCAAAATTAAACGAGAGAAAATCGGGCCCCGCTCGGCGCATTATTGCCCGAAATGCCAAAGATTGAGATGATTTAGGCAACGTCAATTATAGAAGAAAGGTCTGCCCCTCTCCGGAATGGCGCGGCGTCGCCGTGCATCTACTGCTTGATAGTTTCTGATGGAACAATTTCCGGCTGTATTTTCATCTCAAATATTCTTAGTATCATCATAAACACTGCCGTAATCAGAGGCCCCAAAACCATCCCGACCAGTCCGAAAAGGAATATCCCGCCCGTAAGGGAAAAGAATAATAAGAGCGTATGCATCTGTGTCTTTGCCTTGAATAAAAGTGGGCGGACAAAATTATCGATCTGGCTGACTACGACGGTCCCGATAACTATCAACACAATCCCCTTTATTGCGGAGCCTCCGACAATAAGAATTATTCCGGCCGGGATATAAATTAGAAACGGTCCCAGAACTGGAAGCAACGCCAAGAAGGCCATCACCGCCCCCCAGAAAACAGCCGATTTTATTCCCAATATGGCAAAGAGTATTCCCCCCAACGCCCCTTGAATAAGAGCCATCAATAATCCGCCATACATGGTTCCTTCGACAACATCTTTTAGATAGGAAAAAGTTGCTCCCGTCTGATCATCATCCAGAGGGGTTAGCCTTTTGAGGAAATTGGTTATTTTGTTGCCATCCCGGAAAAAGAAAAACATGGAAAAGAGCGTCAGGAAGAACTGAAAAACCGTTTTGGTGATATTGGCGACAACGGTTGTTGCTTTCGCCCCGATTGCGTTGGTGACTGTACCAATAATATCTTTTATGATCGAGTCAAAATCCATATTGGCCAGATCCGGATAGGCGGAGAATATCCGGCTCTTGATACTCTCAAAAAATGGGGCAACCCGGGTAATATAGTTTTTCAATTCGCCACTCTGATAAGCATCATTAATCCGGGTGTATGCGTCGCTCGCCTCGCCTACCAAGGCCGCCAAGAGATACAGGGCCGGCCCGATTATCACAAAAAAAACAACGGCACAGGCAATTAATGCCGCCAGATTAGAGGATCTCATCTTTCGAATCAATCTTCTGTAGAGAGGGCGGAACATTAGCGCCAGTACAGCTCCCCAGGCGACAGGCGCCACAAAAGGAACCATCATTTTATAGAAAAGATAGAAGGAAATCCCTACTATCAGGAAAAAGAGGGTGACAACAAAATATTCCTTTTTCATTTTTTTCTTCTCCGGCAGAATTCATAATTGTGGAAAGTTTTCCGCGATGCAACAACAATTTTGGTCCACCGGCGGTGTTATTGCCCCAATTTCAAATACGATTTCTTGACAATCGAATTAATCAATTGTTATCATTGCCTATTAAAACAGAAATTAAGTGAGGAAAAAATGCATCAAGGGAAATTATTTTTGTTGGCCGGGATGGCCATTATTATCTGTTCTTTTATCGGCTGTGGAGGGCAAACTTCGCAAAATGAAATTTTGATAGGAGAATATTCATCGCTGACCGGCACAACGGCGACATTCGGACTATCCACCCATCGCGGCCTTCTTATGGCAGTTGAAGAAACTAACAATGCCGGGGGCGTCAATGGCAAGAAAATCAAGCTCCTCACGGAGGATACCCAGTCCAAACCGGAAGAAGCCGCTACCGCGGTGACCAAGCTTATTTCACGCGATAATGTTGTTGCGGTTGTGGGCGAGGTCGCCTCATCCCGAAGTTTGGCCGCCGCCCCTATCTGTCAGGCTAATCATATTCCGATGGTGAGCAGCGCTTCGACCAATCCGGAGGTGACCAAGAAAGGGGATTATATTTTCCGCGTCTGCTATATAGACCCTTTCCAAGGGGAGGTTATTGCGAAATTCGCTTACAATTCCCTGAAGCTGAAACGGGTGGCAATATTGAAAGATATAAAAAATGATTATAGTGTTGGCCTTGCGCAATTTTTCGAACAATCGTTCAAAGCGCTGGGCGGTGAAGTCATCGCAAGCCAGGCCTATAGCGAGGGGGATACAGATTTCAAAGCCCAGCTGACGGCTCTCAAAGCCGCTGACCCGGAAGCAGTGATTATTCCGGGATATTACACCGAGGGAGCCCTTATCGTTAAACAGGCTCGTGAGCTAAATATGAATATGCCGATTATTGGCGGCGACGGCTGGGATTCCATGAAATTGATTGAAATTGGCGGCGCGGCCATGAATAATACTTACTTCATTACCCATTATTCCGCCTATGACCCGAACCCAACGGTGCAGAATTTTGTAACCAAATATAAAAAGGCCTATAATGAATCTCCCGATGCTCTGGCGGCCCTCGGGTACGACGCCGGGATGCTTCTATTTGATGCCATTAAGAGAGCTAAAAGCGTCGAGGGAGCCAAGATTCGAGGCGCTCTTGCCGCCACAAAGGATTTTCCCGGGGTCACGGGGGTCATTTCCATAGACAAGGATAGAAATGCGCGAAAATCGGCGGTAATTCTGGCCGTGGAAAATGGCAAATTGATTTACAGGGAGACTATTCAGCCATAACGATTTTTCGAAGACATTGTATGAATCGCTTTCGTCAGACTAAATGAACCAACTTCTTCAGCAATTCATAAATGGTATCTCCCTCGGCAGTATCTATGCCTTGATTGCCCTTGGCTATACCATGATTTACGGCATCCTGCGTTTTATCAATTTTGCGCATGGCGATGTTTTTATGATCGGGGCTTTTGTTGGATTCTATTTGGCTCCCTTCATATCAAAAACAATCGGCGGCTCGGTTATTTTGGCCGGCCTAATGGTCATGGTTGCCGCCATGATCATCTGTTCTCTTCTCGGCGCAACGATAGAAAGAATTGCCTATCGGCCTCTGCGCGCCCGCCCCAAATTAACCGTGCTGATTACGGCGATCGGCGTTTCGCTTTTTCTGGAGTACGGGGGTCAGCTCATATTCGGTCCCGATCCGAAATTGTTCCCGACTCTGGTTCCAACCACAATGGTAATTGATACAAAAAATCTGGTCATCGGCAGTAACTCTATAGTTGTCATAGTGACCGCCATTGTTCTGATGCTTATTCTGCGGACGATAGTTTTCAAAACAAAAATGGGTACTGCCATGCGCGCCGTCTCCTATAATCATAAAGCGGCGGCGCTGATGGGAATCAATATTGACAGTGTTATCTCTTTTACTTTTATTCTGGGGTCTTCGCTCGCCGCCGCCGCGGCGTTACTTTATGGCTCGGTATATCCCAGTATTAATCCTCTCATGGGAATATTCCCCGGATTGAAGGCTTTTATCGCCGCAGTCCTTGGCGGGATAGGAAACATCTATGGCGCCGCCCTCGGGGGATTGATAATCGGGCTGACCGAAACATTTGTGACCGGCTATATTTCTCCCACTTATCGCGATGCCATTTCTTTCGCTATCTTAATTCTGATCCTTCTATTTAAGCCCTCCGGAATAATGGGGAAATTTGAGGCGGAAAAGGTTTGATATAAATGAAACGTCATCTGCCCAAATTCTACCTGCTTGCGGCGGTTGCATTATGCTGGGTTTTTGCACTATTTGAACATAGTATCAGCCCCTATTATTATCAGATAATCATCTATATCGGAATAAATATAATCCTGGCCTCAAGCCTGAATATTATAAATGGACTGGCCGGGCAATTTTCGCTGGGCCATGCCGGGTTCATGGCGGCGGGAGCATATACCTCGGCGGTGATTACTTCGTCTTTGAACATATCGCCTGAGACTTTAATAAGCTATCCGGTATTCTTCATCTCTCTGATTTCCGCCGGAATTGTAGCTTCATTGTTAGGCCTAATCGTAGGTATTCCAAGCCTGAGATTAAAAGGCGATTATTTGGCCATTACCACCCTCGGTTTCGGCGAAATAATTCGGGTAATAATTCAAAACCTTGATTGCCTCGGGGCGGCGCGTGGGTTTACCGGCATCGCCAAATTGTCCGACTTTTTCTGGGTTTTTGGTTTTGTAGCCGTATTGATATTTCTCATTCACAATCTGATTAATTCCACTTATGGCAAAGGATTTCTGGCGGTGCGGGACGATGAGGTCGCCGCGGAGGCGATTGGTATTGATGTCACTCGCTATAAGGTAATCGCTTTTGTGACCGGAGCTTTCTTCGCCGGGATAGCCGGCGGATTATATGCGCACTTCGTAACATATATCAATCCGTCCCAATTTGGGTTCCTGAGGTCATTCGAAATAGTTGTCATGGTGGTGGTCGGCGGAATGGGAAGTGTCCTGGGAGTAATAATTTCCGCGGTGCTTTTGACCATTTTGCCCGAAGCCCTGCGGGCCATCGCCCAGTACCGGATGGTCATTTATGCCCTCCTGCTTATTATTATAATGCTTCTCCGCGAAGGTGAATTCTGGGGCGGGAAAATCGATTTCAGGCGAATCCTGAAAAAGCGCCCGGCGCAGACCTAACTTCTATGGATACTATCAATGTCGCTTCTTGAAGTGAAGAACAGCGCCATTCAGTTCGGCGGGCTTGTCGCTGTCTCCGAGCTATCCGTGGAAATCGGCGCCAGCGATTTGGTTGGTCTTATCGGACCTAATGGGGCCGGAAAGACAACCGTCTTTAATATGATTACCGGCGTATATCGGCCGACATTCGGGGAAATAATGTTCGACGGCAATAGTATTGTCGGGCTGAAGCCGCATCAGATTGCTCATATCGGCATTGCGCGCACTTTCCAGAATATCCGGCTTTTTCCCTCTTTGACTGTGTACCAGACCGTACAGGTGGCCCTGAAGAAAACTATTACCTACGGATTTTTTAATGCTATCAGTCAATTGGAGAGTCTGCATCGTCAGGAAAGAGCGATTCACGATACTATCATGGATATTCTCGATTTTTTCAATCTAACTTCTGTGAAAGATGAAATGGCGACTGCACTCCCTTATGGGCTTCAACGTCGGGTGGAAATTGTCCGCGCCTTGGCGACTCATCCGAGACTTCTTCTTCTTGATGAACCTGCGGCCGGAATGAATCCATCGGAAAAAAAAGAATTGATGAGCCTCATCGCGCAGGTAAGAGAGCATTACCACTGCGCCATATTTTTGATTGAGCATGATATGAAAGTGGTGATGGGAATCTGTGAGCGGATTGCCGTGCTGGATTATGGAATAAAGATCGCCGAGGGAACGGCGAATGAAGTGCAAAGCGACCCGAAAGTCATCGAGGCCTATCTGGGCGAGCAGGTAAAATAGAATATGCTCGAAATAAGCAACCTTCATGTCCGCTATGGCGCCGTGGCCGCCCTTAAAGGGATATCTCTCAAAGTAGAGACGGGGCAGATTGTCGCCTTGATTGGCGCTAATGGCGCAGGTAAGAGTACAACTTTGCAGACTATTTCCGGTCTTGTGAAAGCCGCAAACGGCACGATCCATTTTGACAATCGTGACATAACCAATAAGGCGCCCCATACAATAGTTGCCTCAGGAATATCTCAAGCCCCTGAAGGGCGGATGATATTTGCCAATCTCACCGCGAGAGAAAATCTTGAGATGGGCGCTTATCTCCGCAATGACCGTCAGGAAATAGACAAAGACCTTGAATACCTATTTACTATTTTTCCCAAGTTGAAAGAGAGAATCGATCAACCCGGCGGCAAACTCTCCGGGGGTGAACAGCAGATGCTGGCGATAGGGCGGGCGCTTCTGGCGCGGCCAAGATTATTATTATTAGATGAACCTTCGCTCGGGATAGCGCCGATTCTGGTAAAGACGATTTTTCAAAAGATAGTGGAAATAAATAAAGAACTCCAGACCACGATTCTTCTGGTTGAGCAAAATGCGCACATGGCCTTGAGTATCGCCGATTACGGTTATGTCATGGAGACCGGCGAAATCCGCCTTCATGCGCCGGCCGCTGAGCTGGCCAAAAACGAAGAGGTAAGAAAAGCGTATCTGGGGATGTGATTTCCCAATATGGATTTTTGGCTCCGATTAAGCTCTCCGTAATTTCATAATTTCCAACCAGCCAAAATGCCATGAGAACCTATACGGAGACGACAGGCGTTCGCCCCCGTATAGAAATGCAGTCGTCAAATAGCCTCGCCTAATGCTTATGATGTTCTTCCCCCATCATCATCTTGGCCATTTCGTCTCTGGTGCGCTGGCCATAATCTTTGATCATCTTTTGTACTTCCGGTTTGTCGGATGTAATCAATGCTACATCTCCCCAATCCCCGTGAACATTTTCAACCTTGGCGCCGGCCATCATCAGCCCCCCATACGCCTGACAGGAACCGCACATCTTGACATCTTTCTTACCCTGTGCCATCTCTTGACTCAGTTTATTCATGGCATCCATCGCCGTCTGGTAAGATGCCTTATACTCCGGTTTGACGATAGTAACTGTCATCAGGCCGTTGGAAATATCGTGATGTTCCCAGACCAGGTTGGGAAGTAGCATTGAATCCACCATCAGGTTTTTGCAAAAATCACAGTTCTTCATATCAAACCACGGTTTCTCCTGCGGCTTATCCTGGGCCATAGATACGGTCACGGCCAGGAAAAGCAGTCCGGCGATTACGAAAATCATCAAGCGTTTCATAAAAAATCCTCCAGATAAAATTAGTTACTGTAATTTGCATTTGATATTTAGATAAATAAACAATATTTTTCAATCACTTTTTATGAAATAAGTTAAATAATTTGGAGTAATAAATGTCTCAATCCCCGCGACTGGCGGCTGATATCATAATTGAATTCCCCGACGGCGATATTATCCTTATCAGAAGGGGCGTGGAGCCATATAAAGAATCCTGGGCGCTTCCTGGCGGCGGAGTCGAAATCGGCGAAACGGTCGAACAGGCCGCAATTCGTGAAGCCAAAGAAGAAACCGGCCTTGACATCCAATTGGACAAAATCGTCGGCGTTTATTCCGACCCGCGTCGCGATCCACGGGGACATACGGTTTCGATAGTTTTTCATGCCAAGCCGATCGGAGGTACTTTAAGCGCCGCAACCGATGCCTGCGACGTAATCAAAACGGGCAATTTTCTGAATATTCCTCTCGCTTTTGACCACGGGAAAATAGTGAAAGATTGGCGGAAAAAATCTGAGACAAATCCATTTTGATCCGTGGCTTTATTTTCTCAAAAATTACTATTCTAATATTCGCTCAGCGTTTGAGTCTGGTCACTATCACAATCACTACCGCGACAAGAATCGCAATAAAGGGAAGGATAACCGGCATGTTGACTTCCCCGCCCTTATCTTTGGCCATACTGGAAATTAAAACTGTGAGCGCAATCGCGACTCCGACTGCCAGCAAGATTATCCCGGCGATGGCGCCATCTTTGAGCCCGACCGTAGTGCGGTAAGGGTCGGTATTAAGAAACTGGTCGTTGCTCCGTTTTTCAATACGACGTTTAAACCTGATCCGGTTATCATCGAATTTCTCGACCAGTTCCCATCCGGCTTTGGCCTCCTCGGCGCAAACTTCCTGCACCCGCTTATAATTTCGAAATCGGCCGATATTTGACCGAACAATTTTGAATTCCCAGCCTTCCAAATCTTCTTTGTTATAGTTGGTCATTTTTTCCTCTTCCTCTTGACGCCTTCTGGCCGCGGCGGCCATGGCGGCATGTATCGCCGGATTATACATATTTCCTCTCCGTCAAACGCCGGACTGGTCCGTCTGTCGCCGGACCAGCATTTGCATAATATGACATTATAATATATTAAGAGGCCAGTGAATGTTTCATAAATCGGTCCGGCCGATGGCAATATGCCTGGATCACTACTGACCATAAACGAAGCCGAGCCTTCTCTGTAAGTTTCAGAAATACAGGAACTTGCAAAAGAGGCAGTTTCGGTGGGGGACACATTCGAACCCGTTTCACTGGCTTTAACTGTATATATATTAATGAGATACGATAAACGGGTTCGTTTTTTGAATTTTTTATTTTGGGAATTTGTCGTTGTATGATATTGCAAGGCATATAGTTACTCCTGCGAAAAGTTAGTCTTTTGACGGGTTCGTTCCAATCTCTTTTTGGGTCAAAATAATGTGGCCGGAAGAAGCGTCTCATAATATGATCCCTCAATAAGGAGGTGGGGGCCGGAATTACCCTTGAGTTGGTGGTGAAATTGGGGGGGGGAATTGGGACACTTTCACGAGTAGAAGGGGTGTCGAAACCACAGGGGTTTTGATCTATAAGGCTTAGAGAAAATATGGTATCTCCGGTAAAAATCATATATATTGGCCGATGAACAATGCCTGGTAAAGAATCTATGAATGATAAATTTCCTGAGATTAGGCCAAAGCATAAGGCTATCAAAAAATATTATGAGGAACTGGAGCGTCTTCGAGCGCACGGCGTAATTGATGAAATGGGCCTGCGGGGCGCTTTTCAGAACCTTCTTGTAGATTTGGCGAAGGCCAGACAGTGGGTACTGGTACCTGAACAGGCCGATAGAGCCGGATCGCACGTTATTAGACCCGATGGCACTCTGTGTGATAAATATCGGCTTCCACGCGGTTATTGGGAGGCCAAAGATATAGCTGATGATTTGGAAAGTGAAATCGCAGATAAATTCGCAAAAGGTTATCCCACCACCAACATAATTTTTGAAAACACAAAGCATGGGGTATTGATTCAGAACGGACAGGAAGCATTTCGCGCCGATCTGACCGATCCTGAACAACTAGCAAAGATATTAAATCTCTTTTTTGACTACAAACAGCCGATTATCGGCCAATTTGACAAGGCGGTCGCGGAATTTAAAAAGGAAATCCCCAATCTCGGAAAAAGCCTACAAGAAATAATCACCAAAGCTCATACAGATAATAAACGCTTTCAGGACGCCTTCGCCGGTTTCTTCGAGTTATGCAAGAATTCTCTAAACCCGAATATCAGGATGGAGGCGGTAGATGAGATGCTTATCCAGCATCTTCTGACAGAGCGAGTTCTGACATCTGTCTTTAATAATCCTGATTTTACGCGCAAGAATATTATTGCCGCTGAGGTGGAAAAGGTAATTGATGCATTAATCAGTAAGGCCTTCAACCGGCATGAATTCCTCAAATCGCTGGATCGCTTCTATGTTGCAATTGAAGAGGCAGCTAAGGGAATTGAGGATTTCGGCGACAAGCAAAAATTCCTTAATGCCATCTATCAGGAGTTTTTTCAGGGATATGCCGTCAAGGTCGCTGATACTCACGGGATTATTTATACGCCCAAAGAAATTGTTGACTTTATGTGCGCCAGTGTTGAAACGGTACTCGAAAAGGAATTTGGTCTTGATATTGCAAGCGATCAGGTAAATATCCTTGATCCTTGTACGGGAACCGGAAATTTCATAGTCAATATTATGCAACGGGTGCCGCGCCGGGCATTGCCAAAGATGTACAAGAATCATCTTTTTGCCAATGAAGTAATGCTAATGCCATATTATATTGCTTCACTGAACATTGAACACGCCTATTACGAAATAACCGGCGAATATGAGCCTTTTGAAGGTATTTGTTTTGTCGATACGCTCGATCTGACTGACGCCCAACAAACCAAACTTGGATTTATGATTCCAGAAAATTTGCGCAGGGTGATTCGTCAGAAAAGCGCTCCGATCACGGTAATAATCGGCAATCCCCCTTACAACATGGGTCAAGTAAATGAAAACGACAATAATAAAAATCGGAAATATGAAGAAATCGACAAAAGAATAAAATCGACCTATGCCGAGGATTCCAAGGCCACGCTGGTCAACAAGCTCTATGATCCTTATGTTAAATTCTTTCGATGGGCGACAGACCGGTTGCAAGGCAGGGATGGGATAGTATGTTTTGTCTCAAATAACAGCTTTATTGATAACATCGCCTTTGACGGAATGCGGAAACATCTGTTGGATGATTTCGACCGGCTTTATGTTCTTGATCTCAAAGGGAATATTAGGAAAGATTCGATGCGGGACGGGATACCTTTAGGCGAAAAGCATACGGTGTTTGGTCTTTCGGCAATGGTGGGTATCTCGATTTCGATATTCCTAAAATTCTCTCAGCGAAGAAAAGTCAGGCGGATTTTTTACAGCGAAGTGGACTTTCGCTCGACGCGTGAAGTCAAATTCCAGCTTTTGAATAGTGCAAAGGATTTACGCGGTATTAAATGGGGCAAGATAGAACCTGATGACAAGCATAATTGGATTCACTCGGAAAACGCATTGGAATTTGAGACTTTCTTGCCTCTCGGCACCAAAGCGGCCAAATTAAGCCGGGGAATTGAAGCCGATAATCATGAGGCGATATTCAAAATTTTCTCGCTTGGCGTTGTTACTGCAAGAGATGATTGGGCGTATGGATTTGATTTAAAAGAGGTTTCCGAAAAAATCAAGAAGCTGATATATAATTACAATTATGAAGTCTTTCGTTTGACTCAGGCAGAACCAAAACCGGTTAACATATCAGATTTCATAAATTTGGATCCTTCATTCGTTAAGTGGACTCGTAGTCTAAAATGGTCACTTGAAGACAAGATAACACTGAAATTTAATAGGGGGAAAATTCGCAAATCATTATATCGGCCCTTTACAGACAAGTATTTATACTTTGATCAAAAATTGAATGAAGATCGGTATCAATTACCTCGAATCTTCCCCACCGCTGAATCAGAAAATGAAAATAGGGTTATCTGCTTATCCGGTATAGGCAGCTCCAAGCCGTTTCATTGCATAATGACGAATATGCTTGTTGACTTCCACTTGACGGGCGATACGCAATGCTTCTCATTTTACATATATGATGACGACGGCGCTAAGCGTCGGGAGAATATTACCGATTGGGCGTTGAAATCATTCCGAGAGCATTATGGGGACAAAAAAATCACGAAATGGGATATATTCTACTATATCTATGGCATCCTTCATCATCCTACATATCGTACCAAATATGCCGATGACCTCCGGCGTCAGTTTCCGCGGATCCCCAAGACTCCCGATTTTAGGGCTTTCTCAAAAGCAGGAGAGCAATTGGCTAGATGGCATCTTGATTATGAACAAGTGGAGCCTTATAAACTTAAATTCGTAGAATCCAAAGACCAAAAGCTTTCCTACCGGGTTGAAGACAAGATGCGGTTATCAAAAGATAAGAAATCGCTTATTATCAATAAGAGCCTAACCCTGAACGGCATCCCCTCCGAGGCCCTTGAATATCGTCTCGGCAACCGCTCCGCACTTGATTGGATTATAGACCAGTATCAAGTAAAAATAGATAAACGAAGCGGCATCAAATCCGACCCGAATAGACAGGATGATCCCGAATATATTGTCAATCTCGTCGGCCGTGTGATTCGCGTCAGTATAGAAACGGTCAAGATTGTCAAATCCTTGCCTGAGGATTTTGGCGGATAAGACGCGCAATATTGGATCTCCTGGCCTCCGCCACCCACTGCACCAGATAATATCACATTTTGAGCTTTGAGACAGACCCAAGAATCCCATCGTACGACTAAGGGGGAGAGATTTATCCGATACTGCTGAGGCCGTCGAGGGCGGCAACCTTGTATGCCTCGGACATGGTGGGAAAATTGAAAACCGTGTCGATGAAATAATCTATTGTGCCGCCGAATGAAATCACAGCCTGACCGATATGGATCAAATCGGCGGCCCGCTCGCCGATAATATGCACGCCGTACAGTTTTTTCGTTTTCGGGCAGAAGGTAAGTTTCAGGAGGCCGTCATGGTCATTGGCGATCTGGCCGCGCGCCAGTTCATAAAATCGGGCGATGCCGGTTTCATAAATAATTCCCTTTGCGTTCAGTTCTTCCTCGGTGTACCCTACAATAGAGACCTCAGGAATAGTGTAAATTCCGTAGGGAAGGAGCACGTTAAGTCGTGATTCCTTCACCCCGAAGGCATGTTGCGCCGCAAGGCGACCCTGATCCATCGAAACCGAGGCTAATGATGGAAATCCGATTATATCGCCGACGGCATAAATTTTTGGCGCTCCGGTATAGAAATTTTCGTCCACCTGAATCAATCCCCGTTTGTTCATCTTGATGCCAAGTTCCGCGATGCCGAGATTGCCAGTATTGCCGACCCGCCCTGTGGCGAATAGCGCCTTTTCGGCAGTGAGCGTTCGTCCGGCTTTGGTCGTGATGCTTACTTCGTCGTTTCGGATATCCATGTTATCCATTTGGTCGCCCAGAATCACTTTGGTGCGGTTTTTGCGCATCAGGAAAGTTAGGGTATCCGAGATTTCGTAATCCAGAAACGGCATCAGACGTTCTTTCCCCTCGAGCATGGTGACTTTGACGCCGAGGTGAGCAAAGATGCAGGCATACTCGCATCCAATCACGCCGCCGCCTACGATAATCATCGAACGGGGAATCTTATCGAGTTTCAGAATCGATTCGCTGTCGAAGATACGGATACCGTCGAAATTAATTGTTGCATCATGATAAGGGTGAGAGCCGGCGGCAATGACTATTACTTCGGTATCAAGAACACGCAGTTGGCCGGTTTCATCCTCCAGAGAGACCTGAGTGGGGGATAGAATCCGCCCTCGGCCTCCCAGCACGGTAATGCCGTTGCGCATCAATTTATTCTGGATGACTTCAAGTTCCTTCTGAATCACATGCTCGGTACGGTACATCAATTCAGCGATAGTAACATCGGTTTTGAGGCTGCAGACTACCCCATATACCGAGCGCTGTTTCAAGCCGGCGAGGTAGAGGACAGTCTCGCGCAAGGTTTTGGAAGGGAGAGTGCCGGTATGGACGCAGACGCCGCCGACAACGCCGCGGGATTCGATTATGGCTACTTTCTTGCCCAGTTTTGCGGCCTGGATGGCGGCTTTTTCACCAGCAGGGCCGGAGCCGATGACTATTAGATCATATTTTTCCAT
>CAZCFT010000004.1:0-46811 GCA_964498015.1 uncultured Ignavibacteriaceae bacterium | reverse complement strand
ACACGCCGTTTTTCAACGGTTATCGGCCGCAGTTTTATTTTCGGACGACGGATGTTACGGGGGTTGTGACGTTGTTGCCTGGGGTTGAGATGGTGATGCCCGGGGACAACACGCAGATGGAAGTAGAGTTAATCATGCCGATAGCGATGGAGAAGGAATTGCGATTTGCGATACGCGAGGGCGGCCGGACGGTCGGCGCCGGTGTCATCGGCGAAATACTTAAGTAATTGCGATTTACGAAGCAAGAAGGACAAAAGACAGTTATGGATGGCCAGAAAATAAGAATAAAGCTTAAGGCATACGACCACTATTCTCTTGATAAGTCCACCAGGGAGATAGCGAGGACTGTCTTGCGTACGGGAGCTCGAATCGCCGGACCAATTCCGTTACCGACGAAGAGAACGGTCTATACGGTATTGCGGTCGCCTCATGTTGATAAGAAATCGCGTGAGCAATTCGAGACAAGAATTCACAAACGCCTGATCGACATCTATGAATCAACTCCTCAGACAGTCGATGCCTTAATGAAGCTTGATTTGCCGGCTGGAGTTGACGTGGAAATAAAGACCTGATGATGGTGAACTAATGAAAGAATTGATTGGTGTCAAATTGGGAATGACCCGAATTTTCGGGAAGGGCGGAGAGGCTATTCCGGTTTCGGTGATTGAAGCCGACCCCTGCGTTGTGGTTGCCAAAAGAACCGCTGAGAAAAATGGTTACAGCGCTATACAGGTCGCCAACGGCAAGAAACGAAATAACCTGTTCAATAAACCGGAAACCGGCCACTTCAAAAAGGCGGGAATTGAACCGCGACGCTTCCTAAGGGAAATCGGGTATGAGGGTGAACCGGAAATTGGGTCCGAGCTTAAGGTTGATATATTTAAAAAGGGGGAGAAAGTAGATATTACAGGTATTTCCAAGGGGCTCGGATTTCAGGGTGTTATGCGCCGTCACAATTTTGGCGGCGGGCCTATTACCCACGGACAATCTGATAGGCAGAGAGCTCCGGGCTCAGTAGGAGCTTCATCGTATCCATCCCGCACTTATCCAGGGCAACGTATGGCTGGAAAAATGGGAAAGGATAAAGTGACGGTTCTAAACCTTGAAGTTGCTCAGGTCATTGCGGAGCAAAATCTCCTGCTGGTCAAGGGCGCTATTCCGGGTAAGAAGGGAACTCTTTTGAAGATAAGAAAGACTAATCGGTCGCGGTAGTCGAACAGGATAGATTATGGATATTAAAATATATAATCAGGAAGGCGCTGAAGTTGGGACGGTATCATTGAACGATAAAGTCTTTGGAGTAGAACCAAACCGGCATATCGTTCATCAGTACATTGTTAATTATTTGGCTAATCAGCGACAAGGGACATCAAGTTCAAAGGGACGTTCCGACGTTTCCGGCGGTGGTACAAAACCCTGGCGTCAAAAAGGGACGGGTCGCGCGCGCGCCGGCACTATTCGTTCGCCTCTTTGGAGAGGCGGCGGTATCATTTTTGGACCCCAGCCGCATTCCTATTACAAGAATTTTCCCAAGAAAATGAAAAGACTCGCGACGGTATCGGCTTTTTCGGATAAGGCGCAAAATGAAAAGTTGATCATTGTCGAAAATCTGGAGATGCCTGAGATTAAGACGAAAAAAGTGATTTCCATTCTTGATAAATTGGGTCTTGGCAATAGAAAATGCCTGGTGTTGGATGAGGGCCTGAACAGGAATCTGGTTCTGTCGATCAGAAATATTCCCCACGTCGAGTATTCGCGGGCGCCTCTGGCAAATGCTTATAACATAGTCAACGCCGAGGCGTTGCTGCTAACCAGAGCCGCTCTTGAGAAGGTTGAGGAGGTATTTGCAGTATGAAAGATCCCCATCATATTCTTCAGTTGCATCTGATTACTGAGAAGTCGACGACCTTAAAAGAGGCCAATAACGCCTATGTATTTCGCGTTGATAGAAGCGCCAATAAAAAAGAAATCAAGACCGCCGTGGAGAAAGCCTTCGGAGTCAAAGTTGAGTCTGTCAGAACTATGTTGGCGCCGGGCAAGCTCAAACGGGTAGGCCGCTATGAGGGACTAACAACTTCATGGAAAAAGGCAATTATAAGGTTGAAAACCGGACAGCAGATTTCCGGATTTGAAAACGCCTAAAAGCAGATTGCAGGTTCGATTATGGGTATAAAAAATTATAAACCGATGACGCCATCACAGAGATGGAGAACGGTACCGACGTTTGATGAGATCACCTCGACTAAACCGGAGAAGGCCCTGCTTGTTGCTCTGCGAAAAAAGGGCGGGAGAAATAATAAAGGGCGTGTCACAGCCCGTCATCGCGGCGGGGGACATAAACGGTACTATCGTATCATAGATTTCAAGAGAGATAAGCGTAATATTGAGGCGCGAGTGGCCTCGATTGAATATGATCCTAATAGATCGGCCCGTATTGCGCTCTTGCACTACGTCGACGGCGAAAAACGGTATATTCTGGCTCCAGAAGGGCTTAATGTGGATATGACTGTTCTATCCGGCGACAATGCCGAAATCAGAGTAGGCAATGCACTGCCGGTAGGTCTTGTTCCTCTTGGCACATTTCTTCATAATGTGGAGATTTTTCCCGGCAAGGGGGCGCAGATTGCCAGAAGCGCCGGTACCTATGTGCAATTGGTTGCAAAAGAGGGGAATCATGCTCATCTGAAAATGCCATCCGGCGAGGTTCGTCTGGTAAAGCAATCTTGTTATGGCACCGTCGGTCAGATCGGCAACGCCGATCATAAGAATCTGTCCTGGGGTAAAGCCGGAGCCGCCCGCTGGCGAGGATGGCGTCCTAAAAGCCGGGGTGTGGCCATGAACCCTGTTGATCACCCAATGGGCGGCGGCGAAGGGAAAAGTTCGGGGGGACGTCACCCCTGTTCGCCCTGGGGTCAGAAAGCAAAAGGCTTAAAGACGAGAAGCAAACGGAAATCGAATAAGTATATTGTTGAACCGCGCGGAAAGAAAAAACAATAGCGGAGGAATAAATGCCACGGTCAGTGAAAAAAGGGCCTTATATAACCGAGAAGATTTTGAATAAGATTCTGGCGCTGAATCAAACGGGCGAAAAGAAGGTTATCAAAACCTGGGCACGGCGCTCTACTATTTCTCCTGATTTTGTGGGACACACCTTGGCGGTTCACAATGGCAATAAGTTCATTCCAATATATATAACTGAAAATATGGTTGGGCATAAGCTTGGTGAATTTGCTCCGACCCGGACATTCCGTGGGCATGGCGGCAAATTGGCGGAGCGCACCACCGCGGTGAAGGAATAGGGAGAATTCTGAAATGCAGGCACGAGCGCGGGTTAAATTTTTGAGAACATCCCCCCGAAAGATGCGGCGCGTAGCGGCTCTGATTAAGGGGAAGGCGGTGCAGGAGGCCCTAAATATCCTGAACTTTACGCCCAAGTCGGCGGCGCATCATCTGGCGAAGACGGTGAAGGCGGCGGCCTCCAATGCTATCGCCTTAGTGGGAACATCAAAACTCAAGGCCGAGGATTTGAGCATATCAAAGATACTGATTGATGACGCTCCAACTGCCAAGAGAATCCGATTCCAGTCGATGGGTCGCGTATTCAGAGTCCGCAAGAGATTCTGCCATATAACGATTGAAGTGGAAGGCGAGCCGGAACCGGAGACTCACAAGCGCCGGGCATCCGGCAAGAAGAAAGCGGTTGACGAAAAGGCAGAACCTTCGCCCAAGGCGACAAATAAATCTCAGAAGGAAAGCAAGGCCGAGGTTAATCCCGATACCACTGAAAAGATTAAATTGGCGGATAAAGCAGAGGCTGAAAAAATAGATACTGAAGAGGAAAAAGATGAGAAAAGCGAAGCTTAATTTACTTGGTAAATCCGGCTCTTGACGGAAAGGAGATTGTTCTTGGGACAAAAGACACATCCGATAGGGTTTCGTCTGGGCGTCATAAAATCCTGGAGCAGCAAATGGTTTGCGGACAAGAATTTTGCTGGTCTTATTTATGAAGATATGATGATCAAGAAGTATATCAATGCCAGATTGGAGAATGCAGGTTTGGCCAGAATAGAAATTCTTCGTGCGCCCAAGAAAGTCACCGTGGACATTCATACCTCGCGCCCCGGAATTGTCATCGGTCGGAAGGGGGCTGAGGTTGATAAGCTTCGTGAAGAGTTACAGCTTCTGACTAAAAAAGATATTTCATTGAATATAATAGAAGTTAAGAAGCCGGAGCTCTCGGCACGGTTGGTTTCTGATTCTATAGCTCATCAGCTTGAGGGGCGGATTTCATACAGAAGAGCCATGAAGAAGGCCATTGGCGCATCTATGAAGATGGGCGCCGAAGGAATAAAAATTGTATGCGGCGGCAGATTAGCCGGGGCTGAAATTGCAAGGACTGAAAAATATATGGAAGGACGAGTTCCGCTTCATACCCTTCGCGCTGACATAGACTATGCCACTTCCACGGCACATACTACTTATGGCACTATTGGCGTTAAAGTATGGATATGCCGCGGTATGGTGATGGGTTCAGGCGAGATGGTGGTCAAGGATGAGCTGGATAAATCGATGCCGGAAAGACCTGATCTGGCGGTACAAGATAGAAGAGATCGTCAGCGCCCCGATGATAATCGGCGCGGCAGGAGACCTCGAGGAAGAATCCGTAGACCCGACGGAAGGCCGGATTCAATGATCGCTGGGACACCAGCTGGCGAATCAGGAGACAGGATGCGATCCGGCGGCGGCGATAGACCCGGTCAACCCGGCGGAGGCCAGAGGCCTGGCGGCAGACCCGGTCAAGTCGGAGGCGGCAGATTTTATAGGCCCGGTGGTCCTTCATCCGGCGGTGAGAGGAAAAGTGAACCCCGGGGTGAGAGACGACCCGAAAGACAGAGGGAAAAACCGGCTGAAGGGGGGGGAAGCGTTCCTTCGTCCCCAGAGGACAAAAAGGGTTGATGACAGAAGCTTCTATCCGGAGAGTATGATATGTTAACACCAAATAAGACGAAATATCGGAAACAACAGCGCGGCAGAATGAGAGGAAAGGCCTATCGAGGAAGCGCCGTCTCTTTTGGAGAGTACGGACTAAAGGCTTTGGAACCTGCCTGGGTTTCTGACCGTCAAATTGAGGCGGCTCGAATTGCGCTTACCAGATATATCAAAAGGGGCGGCAAAGTCTGGATTAGAATTTTCCCGGATAAACCGGTAACCAAGAAACCGGCCGAGACAAGGATGGGTAAAGGGAAGGGTTCGCCGGAATTCTGGGTCGTGGTCATCAAGCCGGGACGGATTTTATTCGAGATTGAGGGAGTATCCGAAATTATGGCCAAGGAGGCTCTTCGTCTCGCGGCAAATAAGCTCCCCTTGAAGACCAGGTTTGTAAGCCGACGCGATACCGAGGGTGCATGATTATGAAAATGGTAGCCTTAAGAGATTTGACCATGGAAGAGCTCGTTCAGAAGAAGAGAGAATTGAATGAGGAGATGTTCAATCTGAATATGAGACGGACTCTGAAAGAGTTGGACAATCCATTGAAGCTTCGTACGATCAGGCGCGATATTGCCAAAATCGAAACGATTTTGACTGAAGATAAATTAAGTATAAGAAAAATTCTTGACGCCCCGGTTTCAATCCTGGACCTAAATCAATCCAAAGGGTCTGAGGGTAAAACTGAGAAGACCGAGTAAGGAACGGGTTTGACGATGAATCGAAATATGCGGAAAGTAAGGGTCGGCAGGGTGGTTTCTGACAAGATGAGCAAGACAATAATTGTCAGAACTGAGCGAACCATGAAACACCCGCTGTACAGCAAAATCATTAAGACATCCTCCAAATTCTATGCGCATGACGAGGGGAATGAGGCGCACGATGGCGATCTGGTTCGAATTATGGAAACCAGGCCATTGTCGGCTCTCAAACGTTGGCGATTGGTTGAAGTAATCGAAAGAGCAAAATAAGACTAAAACCGCCATAATGAATTGGGAGTAAATAGAGATGATACAGGAATATACCAATCTAATTGTTGCAGACAACTCCGGGGCAAGGAGCGTTATGTGCTTCCGCATTTTGGGCGGTTCCAAGAGAAGATATGCGCGGCTCGGCGATATCATTGTGGTGACGGTGAAGGATGCTATTCCCGGCGGTACAGTGAAAAAATCAGAAGTATGCCGGGCGGTCGTAGTGCGTACGAAGGCCGAGACCAAAAGGCGCGATGGTTCCGTAATCAGATTCTCGGACAACGCCGCGGTTATAATCAACGATCAGAAAGAGCCGCGAGGCACCCGTATATTCGGCCCAGTTGCAAGAGAATTGAGAGAAAAGCAATTTATGAAGATAATATCTTTGGCTCCTGAGGTATTGTAGAGGTTCTGCAGATGAATATAAAAAAAGGCGACATAGTTGTAATCAGACGAGGAAAAGATCGGGGGACGCCGGACAAGCCCAAGACGGGCCGCGTTCTTCATGTTTTTCCGGTGGATAATCGTCTGATAGTTGAGGGGACAAATATGATTGGGCGTCATTCGCGCCCGTCCCGCCGTAACCCCAAAGGCGGAATTGTGCGCAAGGAGGCTCCGATTCAACGCGCCAATGTTGCGCTCTTTTGCAAGACATGTTCGGCGGCGACCAAAGTCAGCTATAAGGTCGTTGAGGAAACTGAAGGAAAGAAATCAAAGTTTCGTCTTTGCCGCAAATGCGGAGAGGCGATTTAGCGGGTAATCAATATGGCCAGATTGAAAGAGCATTATTACAAGCAAGTTGTGCCGAAGCTTATGAAGGAGAATAAATATTCGTCGATTATGCAGGTTCCTCGGCTCAGCAAAGTTACTATTAATATAGGTATGGGGGAGGCTCTCGCCAACCAGAAGGCCCTTGATGCCGCGCTGGAGGATATGACCAAAATTACCGGTCAGAAACCGACTCTGACCAAGGCGAAGAAATCGATATCCAATTTTAAGCTGAGACAAGGCGTCAAAATAGGAGTGATGGTCACTCTTCGCAGAGAGAGAATGTTTGAATTTTTGGATCGTCTGATGAATGTCGCGATTCCACGCATTAGAGATTTCCGGGGTATTTCGACAAAGTCATTTGACGGACGCGGCAATTTTAATCTTGGAATAAAAGAGCAAATTATTTTTCCCGAGATAGAATATGATAAAATCGATAAGATTCGCGGCATGACCGTATCGATAACGACTACTGCCAGAAATGATGAAGAATGCCGCCAACTATTGACCGAAATGGGCATGCCGTTCAGTAAATAGGAGATGTTGTGGCAAAGAAGTGTTTGGTAGAAAAACAGAAGCGGACTCCAAAATTCCAGGTTCGCCGATATACTCGATGCCAGAGATGCGGCCGCCCCAGGGCATATATGAGAAGATTCGGGTTATGCCGTATCTGTTTCAGACAAATGGCCCTGGCCGGTGAAATACCTGGTATAGTAAAGGCCAGCTGGTGAAGGCACAGAGTCATAGGAGTAACTTATGTCGATGACTGACCCAATTGCAGATATGCTTACGAGAATAAGGAATGGTTCCAAGGCCAAGAGAAAGGCTGTTGATATTCCTGCCTCCAATGTGAAGCGTGAGATCGCCCGTGTGCTTATGGAAGAGAAGTTCATTAAGGACATGATCGAAATTCCAGACAAGAAGCAAGGAATATTGAGGGTTTATCTCAAATACAGCCGGGACGATGATCCAATCATCCGGGGAATAAAAAGACTTTCTAGTCCTGGATTGAGAAGATATTTCGATCTTGATCAGTTGAAACGGATGGGCAAGAATCAGGTCGGCTTGCTTATTATCTCAACATCGCAGGGAATAATGACAAATTTGGATGCTTTCAAGAAGGGTCTTGGCGGCGAGGCTATTTGTAATGTCTGGTGATTGGAGTTAATATTATGTCAAAGATAGGTAGACTGCCGATAAAAATTCCTGCCGGTGTTAAAGTGGCCTTGGGTAATTCCAAGATAGAAGTCACCGGCCCGAAAGGGACCCTATCATTCGGCGTCCATAAAAATATTCAGGTAAAAGTGGAAGACAGTACTATAGTTGTGGCCAGACAAACAAATGGCAGACTTGAACGGTCGTTGCATGGACTGACCCGTGCGCTAATTCAAAACATGGTTATCGGGGTTACCAGCGGCTATGAAAGAACACTGGAGATGGTTGGAGTCGGGTATCACGCCGAAGTCGCGGGGAAAATCCTTACTCTCAGCCTTGGCTATTCTCATCCGATATTGCTGAGACCGCCCGACGGCGTTGCCATTAAAGTGGAACCGAAGGAGAGTAAAATAATCATTTCCGGGATCAGCAAAGAATTGGTGGGTCTGGTGGCATCAAAGATTCGTTCCCTGCGACCGCCGGAGCCGTATAAGGGCAAAGGAATTAAGTATAGTGGAGAGATCATTCATCGCAAAGCCGGCAAAACAGCAGGCAAGTAGAGGTCAGTCGAAAGCCTGATCCGGCAATTGACGGACTGGAGATAATTTATGTTGGCTCAAGATAGTAAGAAAAAAAGAGCGGAGAAGAGAAGGGCAAGGGTAAGAGGAAAGGTATTTGGCACGACTAATAAACCTCGTCTGACTGTCGCCCGCACCCTGAAGAATATTTATGCTCAATTGGTGGATGACGAAAAAATGGTTACTCTGGCATCGGCGTCGTCACTAACAAAAGAGATTTTTGAAAAAGCCAAAGGGAAGAAGAAGACCGAAATTGCTTCTTTGGTGGGCTCTGAAATCGCCAAACGGGCTTTGGATAAGGGGATTAAAAATGTTGCTTTTGATAGAAATCGCAGTTTGTATCATGGCCGCGTGAAGGCTCTTGCTGAGGCGGCCCGAAAAGCAGGACTGGAATTTTAAGCTTTTGATGAGGTAAGAATTGGTTCCTTCAGAAATGGAAAGCCTCGATTTTGAGGAAAAAGTAATCCGCGTTAATCGTGTGGCTAAAGTCGTAAAAGGCGGCCGGCGTTTTAGTTTTACGGCGCTGGTTGCTGTGGGCCAGAAAAACGGGCGAGTCGGAGTCGGTCTCGGTAAGGCCTCCGAAGTTTCAGAGGCGATCAGAAAGGGCACCGAAGCGGCTCGCAAGTCTATGGTGAAAGTTACCATAACCGCCGAGGGCACTATCCCCCATCAGATCATCGGGCGATATGGGGCATCCTCCGTTATTCTTCGTCCGGCGTCGCCGGGAACGGGAGTGATAGCGGGTGGAGCGGTGCGGGCTATACTGGAATCTGCCGGTATTCAGGATATTTTGACCAAAGCCCTTGGCAGTCGCAATCCCCATAATGTCGTCAAGGCTACAATAAATGGATTATTACAACTGCGATCTATGGATGAGCAGTTCAACTACAGGATTAAGGGTTAAGATTCCGCTGTCGAGAGGTGTTTTATGGCCAGGTTGAAAATTACGCAGATTCGAAGTACAATCGATAGAGATAAGACTCAGAAGAGAACTATTATCGCTCTGGGGTTGGGCAAACTGCACCGTACGGTCATTCATAATGACACGCCCCAGATTCGCGGGATGGTTAAGTCGGTTGAACATCTTTTAAAATGGGAAAAGGTAGAAGAATGATATCGCCATTGGAATTATCCCGATTATCTCCGCCCTCAGGGTCGAGAAAAAGCCGCAAACGCGTGGGGCGCGGCCCGGGAAGCGGTTTGGGAAAAACTTCAACCCGCGGCCATAAAGGGCAGAAGGCTCGTACCGGCGGCGTAGCAAAGATTAAGAGGTGGTCGGAAGGCGGCCAGATGCCTCTCCAAAGAAGAGTTCCGAAACGCGGCTTCACCAATATATTCAGGGAAGAATATCAACCGGTTAATCTTGACTCCGTCAGTCGTTGTCAACCGGGCGAAGTGACGCCGGAGACATTGAAGCAATTAGGGATAATAAAATCAACTCGCCTTCCCGTCAAAATTCTGGGAATGGGCAAGCTGGAAGCGGCTTATCATATCAAGGCGGCCGCATTCTCCAAGTCTGCTATCGAGAAAATCCAGGCGGCGGGCGGAAAATTTGAGGTGATCTAAGTGTTAAGCACTTTCCAGTCAATATTCAAGATTGAGGAACTCCGAAAGAGAATTTTCTACACCCTCGCTCTTTTTGTCGTTTATCGAATCGGAGGACATATCCCGACCCCGGGCGTTGACGGCTCTCTTGTGGCGCAGGCATTGGCCGGTGATACCATTTTTGGTCTGCTGGATCTGTTTGCCGGCGGCGCCTTCCGCCAGGCTACTATTTTTGCCCTGGGCATAATGCCCTACATCTCAGCTTCTATTATGCTTCAACTACTCGGAGCCGTTGTCCCTTACCTGCAGAGGCTCCAGAGAGAAGGGGAAGAGGGAAGAAGAAAGATCACCCAGTATACTCGGTATTTGACCGTACTTATCGCCGCCCTGCAGGCATTTGGCACTGCCCAGTTCCTTTCTACTCTCGAATTAAGCGGCCAGAAAATTGTTTATATGCCGTATGGCGAGTTTATGGCCCTTACGATGTTGACCTTCACTTGTGGCACGATCTTTATAATGTGGTTGGGTGAGCAGATAACGGAAAGAGGTATCGGAAATGGAATTTCTCTTATCATTTTCATAGGAATTATCGCTCGATTTCCAGAGGCGGTTATTGAGGAAGTTCAATATCTCTGGTTCGGCACCCGTTCCTTTTTTGTTGAGGTTGTCCTCGTGGCCGCGATGGTTGCGGTCATTGCCGCCGTCATCTTGGTGACAAGAGCCCAGAGGAAAGTTCCGGTTCAATATCCAAGGAAAATTGTCGGTAGAAGGGTCTTTGGCGGAGCCACGACGCATTTGCCTTTATCGGTAAATTCAGCCGGCGTTATTCCGATTATTTTTGCCCAATCGATTATGTTTCTACCGGCTACGGTTCAGCAATTATTCCCCAACACAGAATGGGTTTCCAATATCGTATCCAACTGGCTCGCGCCGGGATATTTTTGGTATTCTATAATTTATGGATTAATTATTGTCTTTTTTGCCTATTTTTATACTGCTATTGTCTATAACCCCATCGATATCGCTGATAACATGCGCAAGAATGGCGGATTCGTTCCGGGTATCCGTCCCGGCAAACGCACGGCAGAACACATTGAGAAAATATTGACCCGAATCACATTACCGGGAGCCATTTTCTTCGCTCTTATAGCCATTTTGCCATGGGTCCTGATAAGGCAATTCAATATCAACTACTTCTTCGGCGGAACGGGACTTCTGATCGTTGTCGGCGTGGCTCTGGACACTCTTCAGCAGATTGAGTCACATCTTCTGATGCGGCACTATGACGGATTTATGAAAAAGGGAAAGATCAAGGGGAGATCATATTGATGAATCTTATCTTTTTGGGTCCCCCCGGATCGGGCAAAGGAACTCAAGCGAAACGAATTGCCTCGCGACTTGGACTGTTGCATCTATCAACCGGCGACCTACTTAGAGAAGCTGTCAAGAATGATACTGAGCTTGGCAGAAAGGCCCAGCGATATATGTCTGCGGGCGAGCTTGTGCCGGACGAGTTGATAATTGGATTGATCGAAGAGAAACTGCGATCGGGCGAAATGGATGGCGGATTTATACTTGATGGTTTTCCCCGTACAATTCCTCAGGCTGAGGCGTTGAAAGAGATGTTTGCAAAGAATAATAGGACGATCAATCAGTCCATTCTCCTTGACGTCTCTGATGACGAGGTGATTCGCAGGCTGTCGGGGCGATTCTACTGCCCGACATGCAACTCAGGCTATAATTATCCCTATCAGCTTCCCCAAAAGGAGGGGATTTGTGACGCTGACGGTACAAGACTGCTTCGCCGCCCTGATGATGAAGAGGAAGTTATAAAGAATCGGTTGGCCGTCTATAAGCGGCAGACGGAACCGATTGTTGATTTTTATCGTAAGGCGTCCCTGCTTGTTACCATAAAGGCAAATGGAGACGGACCTGATGCCATAACCGCCCTGATATTGAAGGAAATTGAAAAATTAAAAAAGGCGTGATTACAATAAAAACCGATGCTCAGATTAATCTGATGCGGCGGGCCGGAAAAATAGTGGCAGAGACACTTGAATTTGTGGAAAAGAATTTAAAACCTGGTATGATGACAGCGGAAATTGACAGGATAGCAGAAGAATTTATTCTCTCGAAAGGCGCCAAACCGGCTTTTAAGGGATATCATGGGTTTCCGGCGGCGACATGCATATCTATCGATGATGAGGTCGTTCACGGTATACCCGGCAAACGGGTTTTGGTGGAAGGGCAGATTGTATCGGTGGACTTGGGCGCTATTTTTGACGGTTTCTATGGCGATTCTGCAAGGACATTCCCGATTGGAGAAATTTCTGAGGAAAAGAAGAAACTTCTTGAAGTAACAAAACGTTCATTAGAGGTCGGTATCGCCGAGGTAAGGGCCGGGAATAAATTGGGGAGAGTTTCCAATGCCATTCAGAGGTCAGCCGAGTCGGCTGGTTTCTCGGTGGTAAGAGACCTTGTCGGGCACGGAATTGGCCGCGCCATGCATGAGGAACCTCAAATACCCAATTATGGTTCGGCGAATGAAGGCCCCGTTCTGGCATCTGGGATGGTACTGGCAATTGAGCCAATGGTGAATATTGGCACATATAAGGTTCAGACTAAGGCTGATGGCTGGACTATCGTCACTATTGACGGACTGCCTTCGGCGCATTTTGAACATACTGTAGCGGTTACTAACATAGACGCTGATATTTTGACGATTTGATATAGATGGCAAAAGAAGATACTATACAGGTTGAAGGAAAAGTTTTGGAACCATTGCCTAATGCTATGTTTAAAGTGGAATTGGATAACGGGCATGTGGTACTTGCTCATATCTCAGGGAAAATGAGGATGCACTTCATCAAGATTTTGCCCGGGGATAGAGTGACCTTGGAGCTTTCGCCTTATGACCTGACTCGCGGCAGAATAGTTTATAGATATAAATGATTGTTATTGATAAAGGCAGATTATTATGAAAGTACGTTCTTCGATAAAGAAAAGATGTGAGCACTGCAAAATAATAAAGCGAAATGGCGTCCTCAGGATAATTTGCAGTAAGAACCCGAATCATAAACAACGCCAGGGCTGAAAAAGCAACGGCTTTTTAGCAGGAGGTTAATTTGGCACGTATTGCGGGTGTCGACCTACCCAAAGACAAAAGAATTGAAGTGGGATTGACATATATTTTTGGCATCGGTAATCCTTCGGCCAAAAAAATTCTGTCCATGACGGGAATCAATCCTGATACAAGGGTAAATAAGCTTACCGAAGAAGATATCGCCAAGCTTCGTAGCGCGATCGAGAATGATTTTAAGGTTGAGGGCTCTCTACGCAGTGAAGTAGCGATGAACATCAAGCGACTCATAGATATTGGGTGCTATCGCGGGCTTCGGCATCGTCGAGGTCTTCCGGTTCGCGGTCAACGCACTAAGACCAATGCCAGAACTCGTAAGGGTCCCAGAAAAACCGTGGCTGGCAAGAAAAAAACTATAGCCAAGAAGTAATTTTCAGCGGAGTAGGAACGTGGTTGAACAGAAGAAAAAAGTCAAAGCCAAGAGACGATTAGTCAAGATAGAGGCCGTTGGGGTCGCTCATATTAAGGCCAGTTTCAATAATACCGTTGTATCAATAACCGACACGCAGGGGCATATTATATCATGGGCTTCCGCGGGCAAGGTTGGGTTCAAGGGCTCGAAAAAATCAACGCCCTTTGCCGCCCAGTTGGCGGCCAACAACAGCGCCAGAGAGGCTATGGATCTTGGAGTAAGAAGAATCGAAGTGTGGGTAAAGGGTCCCGGCGCCGGCAGAGAGGCCGCAATCCGCTCTCTCTCAGCGGCGGGTTTAGAGATAACGGCTATTAAGGATGTTACGCCAATGCCGCATAATGGATGCCGTCCGCCCAAGAGAAGAAGGGTTTGAAACGAATGTTTAACTTTATCTATTGCCGGTCAATGGCCATTCTCGAAAATGTTTTCATTCTTGTCACAGGCATTCCGCCGCAAGCGGATGGGGTACAGTCTGACAAGCTGGTTGCAGTACGATGCATTGGAGACGGGACATCAAGCGATAACATTTTCAAGAACAAGCATTATAGGAGAATACATGGCTCGATATCGTGATGCAAATTGCAAGTTATGTCGCCGCGAGGGGGAGAAGCTCTTTCTCAAGGGGCATCGCTGTATGACGGATAAATGCGCGCTTGAGAGAAGAAACTATGCCCCAGGTCAGCATGGCCAGACGATGCGTTATAAATCATCCAATTATGGCAAACAGCTGAGAGAAAAGCAGAAAGTTCGCCGCATCTATGGCATTCTTGAGAGTCAATTTCGAGGATATTTCGCGAAAGCGGAGAAAAGAGTGGGGGTAACTGGCGAGCAATTATTGCAGATGCTGGAGTGTCGCATGGACAATCTTGTCTACCGTCTTGGTCTGTCGCCATCCCGCAAGGCGGCCCGCCAGCTTGTTCGGCATCGTCACTTTACTGTCAACGGGCGAATTGTAGATATCCCTTCTTTTCAGATAAAACCAAATGATATTATTAAGGTGCGGGATAAATCAAAAAATCTCGACATGATTCATGCGGCGCTCAAGGAATTTGGTCAAGCTGATCTGCCATGGCTTCGCCTGAATAAGGCGGCGCTTGAAGGGGAGCTTCTGGAAATTCCGAAACGACAGGATATTCCATTGACCGCCAATGAGCAATTAATTGTGGAACTATATTCAAAGTAGAAAATTATCCGCCTTTCAGGAGGCTTTATCTTATGAAGTGGAAAAATTTGCAGATGCCAAAGGAGATTGTCTCCGACCAATCATCGGCGACCGAAAATTACTCCCGATTCATAATTGAACCGCTCGAAAGAGGTTTTGGCATCACACTCGGAAATGCTCTGAGACGAGTGCTTCTATCATCTATACAGGGGGCCGCTCCGGTTTCCATGCGAATTGACGGTGTTCTTCATGAATTTTCGACCCTGCCGGGTCTGTATGAGGATGTCACCGACATAGCGCTGAATGTAAAGAAACTTCGAATCAAATTGCATGCGGATGAGATGAAGACGATTACATTGAAGGCCGGCAAAAAGGGGCCGATCACGGCATCTATGTTTACGGCCGACCCTGATGTTGAGATATTGAATCCCGACCTTCATGTCGCTGAACTGGTTGACGATCAGGAATTCAAGCTCGAAGTTGATGTTGATTCCGGCAGAAGTTATTTAATATCTGAATTGAATAGGAGAGCCGACGCCCCGGCGGGCACGATTTTCGTTGATGCCCTCTTTTCTCCAGTTACCAAAGTGAATTTCGAAGTGGAAAATACGCGTGTCGGACAGAGAACCGATTATGATAAGTTGATTCTTGAAATAAGCACGGATGGTTCTGTAACGCCCGAAGATGCTCTTTCTTATGCGGCCAAGATACTGAAAGACCATCTGCAGATGTTCATTCACGTGGAGCAGGAGATGGAAATTGCGGAAGAGATGGTTGAGGACGAAGAAACCGTTCGGATTCGCCAGTTGCTGAAGACCAGAGTCGATGAGCTGGAGCTTTCGGTCAGATCATCTAACTGTCTGCGGGCCGCCAATATTCAGACCCTTTCCGAGCTTGTCTCCAAATCGGAATCTGACATGCTGAAATACCGCAATTTTGGACGCAAGTCTCTTAACGAGTTGACCGCCATACTTGATGAACTTGGACTCTCCTTCGGTATGGATATCTCCAAATATCTGGAATAATCATAGAGGATTGAAATGCGACACCAAAGGAAAGTAAAAAGGCTGAGCAGAACCAAACCCCATCGCGAGGCAATGCTTGATAATCTGGCTACGTCACTCTTTGCAAGCCGAATGATAGAGACTACCGAAGCTAAAGCAAAGGAATTGAGAAGACTCGCCGACCGGTTGATCAGTACGGCCAAAGAGGATACTCTTACGGCGCGTCGTCTGGTCGCGAAATCAATAAAAGATAGAAAAGTTCTGAAGAAACTTTTTACCGAAATAGTCCCGCAATTTAAGGATCGCCCTTCCGGATTCTCGCGTGTAATAAAGTTGGGACATCGCCGCGGAGACAGCGCGATGCTTTCGGTGGTTGAGCTTCTTACTGAAAAGCCCAAGATCGAAAAGGAAAAGGGAAAAAAGGGAAAAGGGATTGCCAAGAAGAAATCCAAAATTGCCGCCGCCGTGGAAGCCAAAACAGAAAAAGGAGATAAGGCGGAGAAATAGCAAACTTGACCTGCCAATTATGAAATTAATCCGGCGCAAAGCCGGATTTTTTTTAAATAATTCTTGCAATTTCTATCGCATTTTGATATGCTCATATAAGCCTTAAACAATTATGTTATATCCGGCCCTTAATAATATGGAAATTAACAGGTTGTATTTGAATATCGCCGATTAGCCGGCGAGGTTTTTTCTGAGGGGAAAAATGGACGAACAAAAGAAAGGGATGTCAAAGGGATGCCTGATAGCGCTGGTAATTGCAGGTGTCGTGTTAGTGATTATTGTCGCTATGAGCATAGTCTGCTATACCAAACGCGACAAGATTATGGAATGGGGTATTGTCAAAATGATGGAGACAACCCAAAAGGATATTCTGGCAAATTTGCCTGACGGCATGACTGAAGAAAATGCAGGAAAGGTGATGTCAGATTTCGAACAGGCTGTCAAAGAGAAGAGGGTGCATGCTCAGGACATGCAGAATATCGCTTTTACTTACCAGGAAGCATACAAAGACAAAAAGTTGGATAAAGATGAGGCAGGAATATTGCTGGAGCAGATGAGAAAAGTCGCCAATGCCGATTCTTCGTCCATACAACCGCTGGCGCCACAATGAATAATGTGGGTTTGCTGAAGTCATAACTTATGATTGAAATACTGGCAGCGCCATTTGGTTACCTGATTGGCTCGATCCCCTTTGGCTTGATAATTGCCCGACTCTTTGGAGTTAGCGATATTCGGAAAGATGGCTCTGGAAATATCGGCGCTACCAATGTCTGGCGAATCGCCGGCCCGTTGCCTGGATTTATTGTCTTGTTATGTGATGTCGGCAAAGGCGCCGCCGCGGTCTTATTAGCAGACTCATTTTCAAGCGGAGCGATTAGTGTTGAATATCTAAGGCTTGCCTCGGGACTTGCGGCTATCATTGGCCATATATTCCCAATATTTCTTCGTTTCAGAGGCGGGAAGGGCGTTAATACCGCTCTTGGGGTAATGATCACTCTCTTGCCGATAGAGGCGTTAATTGCGTTGCTGGTTTTCGTCTTGACAGTCGCCGTCAGTAGATACATATCGCTTGGGTCGATGCTGGCGGCAGTCGCATTTGCATTATCTATCGTGGCAGAAAGAGCGCTTGAGTTGAGCGCTACGCATCCAATTTATGTTCCTATTTCGATTCTTCTGGCAGTATTGATCATCTTCACTCATCGCGGTAATATCAGAAGACTCTTAAATAGGACTGAGAGCCGATTTCGGTTTCATTCCGAAAAAGCGAGGGGGGTGCAGAACCATGTCTGAGAAAATAGCCGTATTGGGCGCCGGCAGTTGGGGGATAGCTGCTGCCAATCTGCTTTGCTCCAATGGTCACCGGGTGGCGCTATGGGAGTACAATCGAGACGACTGCATAAGGCTTAGGGAGAACCGCACTCATAAGGATAAGCTACCCGGCATTTTTCTTTCCGACAAGATTAATATTACAAATAGCCTTGAAGAGGCGGTCAAAGATGCCCCTATTGTCATTCTGGTAGTACCAGCCCAAAAGGTCAGAGAAGTGACTATTGCGCTTGCCGGTTTAATTGATGGCCCTATAAAATATGTGAATCTCGCCAAAGGTGTGGAAATGGGGACTCTTATGAGAACCTCAGAGATTATAAAAGCCACAATCTCCGGCGCTAATGATGAATGCATCGCGACATTATCCGGCCCAAGCCACGCTGAAGAAGTAGCCCTGAATCTTCCGACGTCCGTGGTAGCCGCCTCAAAGAATCCAGAATTTGCCGGAGAAATCCAGAATATATTCAGCAATCGCACCTTCAGGGTATATCGTTCGCAGGATATTATCGGCGTCGAGTTGGGAGGATCCCTAAAAAATGTAATAGCGATAGCCTCCGGGATAACTCAAGGTCTTGGTTTCGGCGATAACACGACTGGTGCGTTGATCACTCGCGGCCTGGCAGAAATCACAAGGATGGGTGTCAAATTGGGGGCGGAGCCGTTGACATTCGCGGGACTTTCCGGAATTGGCGATCTTGTCACAACTTGTATTTCGCGACATTCACGCAATCGATATGTTGGAGAAAAAATCGGTCGAGGGGAGAAGCTCAAGGATATTTTGGCCGGCATGGTAATGGTGGCTGAAGGTGTCGACACTTGCAGGGCGGCCAAGGCGATGTCGGATAAACATGGGGTAGAAATGCCAATAACGGCGGAAGTTTATAAGGTATTATTTGAAAATAAACCGGCTTCCGAGGCAGTCGCTGATCTGATGGGACGGAAATTAAGAGAGGAAATCTGGAAATAATATAGAGGGGTCAACTATGGCGCGTCGAAAAAATAAGACTGAAGAAAAGCTCTATTATTCGATCAGCGAGGTCGCCCATATCACTCGGTTGGAGCCTTATGTCTTACGTTTTTGGGAAAAAGAATTCCCCATGTTGAAGCCCAAAAAGAACCGGGGCGGAAACCGTACTTACCAGAAACATGAGATTGAGTTAATTAATCAGATAAAGCATCTGCTATACAAAGAGAATTACACCATTGAAGGCGCAAGAAATCGTCTCAGAGGATTGAAACCTACCGAAGAAAGAAAGGAATTGGTTTCTTCTGCCAAGTTTCAGACCGTTCTTGGGGAGATAAAAAAGCAGATAGAAGATATCCTCAAACTTTTCCCTTGCCTTTTTGGCATCTGAACTTAGATTGGTCATATTGTCGGGGAGTAGCGCAGTTTGGTATAGCGCACTCGCTTGGGGTGCGAGAGGCCGGCAGTTCGAATCTGCTCTCCCCGACCATTATTTTGTTTTTTGTCTCTGCATTATGAAATGCTTCCCAAGAAAGAGCGAAGCGGATGCCTATAAAAAGTACATTAAGACTCTTCGCTTCTTAATACCGGAGCAGATAAGACCGCGGGTTTCTTAATCTTCCAAAGGAATTGGTGAGAAAGCGCTAATATCGTCATGTGCCCCGCGGGTAGTCCGGTAGTTCTAATCATCGTCCCTGCTTATAATGCGGGAAAATATTTGTCTGAACTGATATTAAGAATAAAGAACTCCGCCCCAAAATCGGATATTTTAGTAGTCGATGACGGCTCTACTGATGAGACCTCGGATATATTGAAAAGTTCGAATGTAATCGTTCTTGTTAATTCCTCTAATAAAGGCAAGGGATACTCCCTTCAACGCGGCTTTGATTATGCCATAGAAAATAATTACGATTATGTAATCACTCTTGACGCTGATCTCCAGCATTCGCCGGAGGAGATTCCGCTTCTTATGGATAAAATTGGAACAGCAGATATTGTTATCGGAACAAGAGATGTTTCGCTTAAAACCATGCCATTGACCCGCTGGATCTCAAATAGTCTGACGTCGATGATTATCTCCAAATTCTGTGGATACAGGATTCGGGATTCTCAATCCGGGTTTAGAATGTATTCGGTCGGCTTATTAAGAAAACTAAATGTAAAGTTGCTTAAGTATGACTTTGAATCGGAGCTTTTGATTCAGGCTGGAAAATTGAATGCAAGATTTGCTGAAGTTCCAGTGACGACCATTTATCAGGGTTCATCTTCTCATATTAAGCGCTTGGCGGATACGGGAAGATTTATTAGATTGATCTGGAGAAGAATCGTATCATGAGATTATCGGAATTATTTTTTTTGAAAATAGGATATGTATGAAATCGGAAATAATTCGGAGACATAAAACAAGATAATGCTGATACTATTGACGAATGATGATGGCATTTATGCTGAAGGCTTGAATGCCCTGGAGAAAGAGCTGAAGAAGTCAGCTGAGGTTCTTCTGGTGGCGCCGGATCGAGAACAATCAGCGTCAAGCCATTCATTGACACTGACCCGCCCTCTGAGACTTAATCAAAGAGGTCCGAATCGCTACTCATGTGACGGTACTCCCACGGATTGCGTGATGCTGGCTGTCCATGGATTACTGAAACATAAATTGCCCGGGCTACTTATCTCAGGAATCAATCATGGCGCCAACATGGGGGAGGATGTTACATATTCCGGTACTGTCGCGGCGGCAATAGAAGGTTCAATTTTAGGTATTCCCTCGATCGCCGTTTCAAACAAAGATATCGAAGATCTTAAATCTTATGGAGCCGCGGCGAAATTTACAGCCAAATTCGTACGAAGCCTGAAGAAGTATAATCTTATCACAGAGACATTTCTTAATATCAATTTTCCATCGCTTAATGGGAATAAGTTCACGAAATATAGATTTACTTGTCTTGGGAAAAGGATATATAAAGATATCATAATTGAGAAAACTGACCCGCGCGGCAAGAATTATTACTGGGTCGGCGGCAAATCGACCTGGAGTGACGTGGAGGGGTCTGATTTTGAGGCTATTTCCGCCGGATATGTGTCAATTTCGCCGCTAAGACTGAATTTCAGCGATCTTGACGCTATTGCGCAGATGGGGCAACTTCGGTTGAAATTTTAAAGATATCGACCTTGCCGATAATTCACTTGACTTGGCTATTACGATATATATTATTATAAGCTTGAATCGGGGCGTAGCGCAGCCTGGTAGCGCACTTGGTTCGGGACTAAGGTGTCGCTGGTTCAAATCCAGTCGCCCCGATTTAGAATAGGAAATTGCCCTGGAATGGGGGAGGGTGATAATAGGTGAGCAAACGGGTAGATCAGGGAAATCATATTATGATGATGAAAAAAGGCCAGCCATTTATCGCTGTTGTAGGGGCGGGTAAGTGCTCAAAGAAAATGAAGGACTTGGCCGAGGCGGTCGGCAAAGCAATTGCCGGAAGAGGTGGTGTGCTCATTTGCGGCGGACTCGGTGGAGTGATGGAGGGAGCCGCTAAGGGGGCTAAATCCAAGAAAGGATTCACTATCGGCATCCTTCCAGGAGATTCAAAAGCAGATGCAAATGAATATATTGATTTGGCCATACCAACCGGCATTGGCGATGCCCGCAATCTTGCGGTAATCAAGACCGCTGATGCGGTTGTAGCTCTTCCGGGAAAGTATGGCACATTATCAGAGATGGCATTTTGCCTGAAGCTTGAAAAGCCCATGGTTTCACTCTCAGCCTGGAATATTTCTGAAAAAGTTGAAAGGTTTGAGGATCCGGTGAAGGCAGTGGAGAGGATTTTTCAACTGGCAGGAAAATAGCTGTGGGTTTTGCCGGCGCGATTGTAAATGTCAGAGGGGTGGTGCAGGGAGTGGGATTCCGCTGGTGGTGCGTTAAGCGGGCCAAGGATTTATCACTCAGCGGATATGCGGCCAATTTATATGACGGCTCGGTTGAGGTTGCCATCGAAGGCGAACGCGGGTTGGTTGAGGAATTCATCAAAATTTTGAAGGTAGGTCCAACCTATGCTAAAGTCTCTGATACAAGAATTCAATGGTATGAGAAGCCGAAAGGATATGAGGATTTTACCATAGAGGATAAAGGATAAAAATGATGGACTTAAAATCCGCTATAAGGTCAGTTCCTGATTTTCCCAAAAAGGGGATAGTCTTTCGTGATATAACTACTTTGTTGCTTGATAAAACCGCTTTCAAGCAGTCCATAGATGAGTTGGAAAGTTTTTGTCAAGGGAAGAAAATCGACAAGATTCTTGGCATTGAATCCCGGGGTTTTATCTTTGGAGGGATTTTGGCCGATAGGCTGGGAGCCGGATTTGTGCCAATAAGGAAAAAGGGAAAGCTTCCCGCAAAAACATTTGTGCAGGAATATCAACTTGAGTACGGCACAGATTCAATAGAAATCCATTCGGATGCTCTTGCGGCGGGTGATTCAGTATTAATAGTTGACGACCTGATTGCAACCGGCGGAACTTTGGAGGCGGCCTGCAAGCTCGTGGAAAAAAATAAAGCGATAGTCACGGGAATTGCGGCTTTAGTCGAATTGACCTTCCTGAATGGAAGGCAAAAGCTAAACAAATACGATATTATCAGCCTTGTCAAATACGATTCAGAGTAATCATTCTTGCCCCCGTAGCTCAGAGGATAGAGCAGAGGTTTCCTAAACCTTTGGCCGCAGGTTCAACTCCTGCCGGGGGTAGTATATGGCAGTAAAGTGACAATCATTGTCCTGTTTCTTCTTATTTTTGAAGCATTGGGGGATATCGCCTCTGTTCCGTTTCCCAAAATATATTACAAAAACAGTTTGACTTCAAATCTGCCTCTGGTTATATTTTTTGTCTGATATTTGAAGACTATGAACGTCTTATGAATAAGAAAATAAATATTCCTATTTGCGGGAGGTTTTTTATATGAAATTGTCGTTGTTCAAAGCGGCTCTGCTTGTGACTGTAATCCTCACAACGACAGCCTTTGCTCAGGAACAGGGTTTGACTTTTAATTTCTTTGGCGGCGGCGCCCGTTCCGAAGGTATGGGGCAGGCCTTTTTGGCCATTTCTAATGATGGTTCTGCAGGAGGCTGGAATCCGGCTGGTCTTAATGTCCATGAAAAAACACTGATGGCTTTTAGTTATGGATTTTTGATGCCACGCGGGAAATATACTTTTTATGAATCTTCGATGCTGTCAAGGTCATATGCCCACAGCGGTGATTTTGGAGCCTTAAATGACTTGAGCATTATCACGCCCATGAGAATAAAGAATCATCATGTTGTTCTCAATCTCTCCTATACCCGGAACTTTGATGCCTATTATAAATTTGCGGAACGACTGGTAATGCCCTATTTATATTTTCGAGCTTCGGAAGGGGGATTCGTCTATCTGCCATTTCGTCTTGGTTCGAACGATACGCTTCCAAATACACAGTATGAAAGGCACGGCGGGATAAATAGCATTAATTTTGCCTTTGGCACGAGGCTTTATGACAAATTATCCTTGGGCATGTCGGCCAATATTTACACGGGAACTGTTGTAACGAAGGAACAGAGAAATCTGGGAATGGATATTCAGTACCTGGGTTTCACATATTCCGCTCATAGCGGGATTGATTTAATAGACTCGACCAAGTATTCAGGGTTTAATGCGACGATCGGGATGCTATATGTGGCTGAGGGATTGCGCGCCGGTCTTGTGGTTAAAACGCCATTCAATCTTGTAGGCGAGTCCGACTCATCCCTATATCGCACAACTACCTTAAACAATGTTGCCGATCCGAATTATACCGATACGGTCTATATAGATAACATGTCATCAAAGATTGAATCGCCTCTTATCGTCGGCGCCGGTTTAGGTTATAATGCCAGTGAGAATCTTCTGCTTTCGGCGGACTTGGAATTCAGGAATTTTTCCAATAAAGTGGTGAAGAATCTGGACAGCATATTGCTTACGGCAGGTGGTGAGAAGCTCGAATTTTATCATGATACTGACCCGCACTGGAGTAATGTAATTCAATTTCGACTCGGAGCGGAATATCTATTTCATTCATCCATCGGAACTATTCCGCTTAGAGCGGGTTTTCGCAACGAGGCCTTCCCATTCGGTAATATATCCAATTATGGGGTCATTTATCAGGGTGAGAAAGGCGCCGCGGGTAATGATTCGTCCCGAGTTTCCTATGCTTTCCAATATAACAGGGGTTGTAAAGTGACCGGCGTGAGTTTTGCTCTCGGGACAGGAATTCAGTGGTCTCAGATTATTCTGGATATGGCATATACATATACAACCTACGAGCAGAAGATTAGTAAGGATTCTGTTCTCCGAGCAAAGAATAAATGGAATAATCATCATCTGAATTTCACATTCACCGGATATTTCTGATTTGAGCAGTAGGAGTGAGGGGTTATTGATTATCCCTCATTTTTTTCAAACAATGAGGGAAATGAACAAAAAGCCGATAAATCCCAAAGGGAAATGTCAGAATCAAGAGTGACGAATGCGAACGAAGGTAAAGCTCAAAAAGCAACAGATTAAAGAAGACAAATTCACTAATTTCATTCTCCAATCTCGCGAATGGGTTTCGGGAAATTGGCAAATTGTGGCCATTGCCGCGGCCGTGGTGGTGTTGCTTACTGCTGGGACAGCGTATTATTTCAAGATGAGAGCCGGTAAGCAAATGGATGCCGGCAACCGCCTGAGCAAGGCGATGGCTGAAGTTAGACAGAAGAATTTTCAGGTGGCCATTCTGGAATTGAAAAGCCTTTCCGATGATTTTGGCGGGGAGATTGGCGCCACCGCCCTTTTCAGTCTGGCTAACGCTTATTATGACAGCAAGAATTATGATGAAGCTATAAGCGCTTATAGAAAGTACTTGGACGATTATCATATTGATGATATCACAACTGCTTCTGCTATAGCCGGTATAGCCGTCTCGCTGGAATGCAAGCAGGAATTTCTTGCGGCGGGTGATAAGTTTGCCGAGGATGTGGAGAAATATCCTAATTCGCCGTCAGCTGCAGATTACTATCTTGGCGCCATTCGCAACTATGTGCAGGGGGGCGACAGGCAGAAGGCCGACAAAATGCTAACCGAAATGCAGGAGAAGTTTCCCCAGACAGATTACCTTCGTACCGCTATTCGTCTGGCGATGCAGTTAAAAACCAATTAGCGCTCCCTGTGGTCTATGTCAGAGAATCTTAGATTAAAGATTGCCTTCCTCTGGCATATGCACCAGCCGTTCTATCTTAATCCGGGGACTAAACAATTCATGATGCCGTGGGTAAGGCTTCATGGCCTTAAAGATTATCTTGATATGCCGATTCTGGCCGCGCAATTTCCTGATATCAAGATTACTTTTAATCTGGCGCCATCTCTGATTGATCAGATTCAGATGTACTGCGAGGGGTACTCAGACAAACATCTGGATCTATCTCGGATTCCTGCTCGGGCTCTGACCAATGAAGACAAGATTGAAATCCTGTCGACTTTTTTTTCGGCTAATCCGCACAATATGATTGAACCTTTCGCCCGTTATCACCAGTTATTTCGAAAAAGAGAAAGTTGCGTAGCAGATTTACGACTTGCCATCGATTTATTTTCAGTATCTGAATGGCGGGACCTGCAAGTCTGGTCTAACCTGGTCTGGATTGATCCTTCATTCCGCGCCGAACCCCGGATTCGAGAATTATATAGGAAAGGGCGCGATTTCACCGAGGAAGAAAAAAAAAGCCTTCTTGATTATGAAATAGAGCTTTTGGGACGCATAATACCGACCTATCAACGGCTATACAACGAGGGAAAGATCGATATCTCTTTCACGCCCTATTATCATCCGATACTTCCATTACTGGTCGATACTGATACCGCCAAGGAGGCCCTCCCTAATATATCCCTGCCGGAACATAGATTCCAGAATCCGGAAGACGCCCATTGGCATATCCATAATTCAATTGAGAAGTTTAAATCGCTTTTTGGCGGAATTCCTCAGGGAATGTGGCCTTCGGAAGGATCGCTTTCCGAGGATGTCTTGAAGATGATTTTCGATGCCGGCATAAGATGGACGGCAACCGATGAGGACATTCTTCGCAATTCGGTCTCACGGGATGGGATGGACAGTAATCGCTTCTCGCCCCATATGGCCTATTCATTCATTGGAGCTCCGGATTTGAAAATATTTTTCAGAGATCGCGGGCTATCCGACAAAATCGGCTTTGTCTATTCCAGCTGGGAAACGGATAAGGCTGTTGATGATTTTATGCAGAATCTCAGAAAACTCAGGGAATTCCTTAAGGGAAATCTCGGCCGGGCTATCGTTCCGATTATCCTCGATGGCGAGAATGCCTGGGAATATTACCCTAATGACGGCATTGATTTTCTTCGGAAATTGTATTCCTCTCTGTCTTCCGATAAAGAAATCGAGGTCGTTTCCTTTTCGGATGCGGCGAAGATACAGGAATCGACCAGCCTTCGTTCATTTATGTCGGGGTCATGGATAAATCATAATTTTAGAGTCTGGATAGGGCATAGCGAAGATAATGCCGCTTGGGATATGCTTTATGAGGCGCGAAAGGCCCTTATCGATTTTCAGAAGAATAATCCAAATACCGACTCGACAAGGTTACAGCGGGCCTGGCGCCAGATTTATATTGCTGAAGGTTCGGATTGGTGCTGGTGGTATGGCGACGACCATATCGGCTCCCATAATGAGGAGTTTGACGGTCTCTTCCGACTACACATAACCGCCATCTACGAAATTCTTGGACTGACTCCTCCCCCTAAATTGTTTAAACCTATCCATTCCGCAAAGACTGATGCGGTCATATCGTATCCTGAGTCATTGGTGACCCCGAAGCTCGATGGGCTTCTGACCCACTATTATGAATGGAGCGGCGCGGGTCATTATGACTGCGCCAAAGTCGGCGGGGCGATGCATCGAGTTGACCGAATTATTGATGGAATTCATTTTGCTTTTGACCGGGATTGCTTTTATATTCGCATTGACTTTGCCCATGAGCTTGACTTGGTTGATGCCCAAAAGCGGCGAATTCTAATTGATTTTCAAGGTCTTGGGCAGAAGGAAATTGTCGTTGAAAGAAATATCTTGAAAGATAATGGTGACTATAGATATATCTTCAGCAATCTTTTGGAAGCTGAGTTCAAGCGCAATATACTTTTGCCTTCCGGAAGCGGCCGGCTTGAATTTTTTCTCAGCGTTTATAAGGGCGAGCGCTTGATGGAAAAATGGCCGCCGGATGATCCTATTGTCGTCGAGATTCCCGAGAAAGATCGGGAGATTTTCTGGCAGGTTTAAGCAGGGGAGAAGATATGCCGGATTCCTTTTTTAAAGATAGCGATTCTGAAATCGGCCAGCCCAATATTCCCGGATTGGACGATGCAATTCAAGACAAAACCAAAGAAATAGAATCGCTCAAGGATCAAGGGGCGATCGCCTCAATATTGGCCTACATTCCTTTTCTATGCCTAATACCTCTTTTACAGATGAGAGAAAACGAGCAGGCTCGATTTCACAGCAAACAAGGGATGCTATTATTCTTAATTGAAATGCTGGCCGGAATATTTTTGATTCCGGGTCTTTCCAGCATGATATGGCGAACTATTCTCATCCTCGCTCTCGGGGCTTCTGCGGCCGGGATTATCTTCGGGCTACAGGGAAAAAGCTACAAGTTGCCTCTGATCGGCGATTTTGCCGAAAAATTGAAATTATAACCGCGATGTTGAGCAGAATCTATCATTCATTTATTATTGTTGCGGCAATAATTCTCACCGGCTGTGCTGTCACAGGGCCGGGTGGAAAAACTTCTCTAATTTTTATCGATACTGGCACAGAAATATCAATTGGGGAAGAAATGAATACTGCTGTCCGCAAGGATAATCGCGTTCTCGATGATAATCTCTGGCAGGAATATCTGAACGATATTGGGCAGAAAATAGTGAATGTATGTGATAGGAAAGACCTCGAATATCATTTTGCTGTTGTAGATTCAAATATCGTCAATGCTTTTGCCGCTCCTGGCGGCTATCTTTTCTTTTATACGGGACTATTAAAAACCATGGAAAATGAGGCCGAATTGGCCGCAGTCGTTGCACACGAGGTTTCTCATGTTGTTGCCCGCCATTCCGTAAGAAGACTGCAGGCGGCTATGGGTGTTAGTCTTCTGGAACAGGTCGTTTTTGGACAAAACGCTGATGCTCTAAGAACAGCTGTGGATATCGGGATAGGCCTATCCTTTGCCAGCTACTCGCGGGCTGATGAAAATGAAGCCGACAATTACGGCATTCAGTATATGGTCAAAGCGGGATATGATCCTGAGGGGGCAATTACAATGTTCGAGAAGCTGGCTTCGATGTCGCAAGGCGACCCCAATTTTTTTGAGAAGCTTTCGATGAGCCATCCCGACACTAAGGAAAGAATCGCCAAGAGCAAAGCGCTTATCCAATCCATGAGACCATTGCCTCAGGGTTTATATTTAAATTCCGAAAAATATAAAATAATGCGGGCTCGTCTGAAGTGAAAATGTTGAGGCGATTAATCATTCAATCAATCCCAATTTTGAAAAACTTATTTGCCTATGGAAGCTGAGGAACATCGTAATATTCTCCAGAGCCTGAAAAGGCTTATCATCGGCAAAGCCCGTAATCTTCAAGACCCGGGGGTTTTCAATAGGATTTCTCTGATTGCCTTTTTCGCTTGGGTGGGTTTGGGAGCGGACGGGCTGTCGTCATCATGCTATGGACCATCCGAGGCCTTTCTTGCGCTAAAAGAGCATTCCTATCTTGGCATCTTTGTTGGATTGGGGACGGTTATCACCATTTTTATTATCAGCGCCTGTTATTCTCAAATTATTGAACTGTTTCCGACTGGGGGCGGCGGCTACCTGGTAGCGAGTAAATTGTTATCTCCGACATTCGGTATGATTTCCGGATGCGCTCTTCTCATTGATTATGTCATGACTATCGCATTGTCGATTGCAAGCGGGACAGATGCCATTTTCAGCTTTCTTCCAGCAAGCTTGTACGGGTTGCGCTTAGAATTTGCCATTTTTGGAGTCATTATTATTACGATTCTGAATCTGCGAGGCGTGAAGGAATCGGTCATTGCGCTAATGCCGATTTTTCTAATATTTGTTGCGACGCACCTTTTTGCCGTCATATATGCTTCTATTATTCATTTTGATAATTTCCCCGTGATTGTCAACGGAGCTGTCAACAATATCAATACGCTTGGATCGCAAGTTGGAATTATTGGCGTTTTCCTGATTATTCTTCGAGCCTACAGCATGGGCGCCGGCACTTATACGGGGATCGAGACTGTCAGCAACGGTCTGCCGATTCTTCGCGACCCCAAGGTACAAACGGGTAAACGCACCATGAGGTATATGGCTGTCTCCCTTTCAGTCATGGTTTTGGGTCTAATCATAGCATACATGCTTTTTGACGTGAAGTTTGTTTTTGGCAAGACATTAAATGCAGTTCTTTTTGAGAGTCTCACGGCAAATTGGAGCACGGGCGCTTCACGCCTCTTTGTTTGGATTGTGCTATTATCGGAGGGGGCAATACTCTTTGTCGCGGCTCAGTCCGGTTTCATTGGCGGTCCCCGTGTGCTGTCAAACATGGCTCTCGACCGATGGTTCGCTACCAGATTCGCAAATCTGAATGATCGACTGGTTACTCAAAATGGGGTTCTCCTCATGGGCGGGGCGGCAGTAGCGCTGATGGCGGCGACGCATGGTTCGGTGCAGACTCTTCTTGTCCTCTATAGTATCAATGTGTTTATAACCTTTGTTCTTTCTCAGGCCGGTATGGTGCGTCACTGGTGGCAAGTCCGCCAATCGAAACGCCAATGGAAAAAGGGCCTGCTAATCAATGGAATTGGACTCATCCTCACCGCTTTTATCCTGACATCGGTGATTGCCGTCAAATTCTATGAGGGGGGATGGGTGACCCTTCTTATAACCGGTTCCCTGGTTCTGATAATGTTTGGAATCAGACGCCATTATCAAAAGACATTTGCGCTTCTAAGAAGACTCGATGATCTTGTGCCGGCGGCCGACGCTTCCATCTCGGAGAATGCTCCAGTCTCTGGTGAACAATCCCCTATTGAACCGAAATATGACCCGAAGGGAATGACTGCGGTTCTTCTGGTCAATGGATATAATGGACTTGGCCTGCATTCACTGTTCAGTATAATTCGGCTATTTAGAGGGGCGTTCAAAAATTTTGTCTTTATTCAGGTTGGGGTGGTTGATGCCGGAGCGTTTAAGGGAACTCATGAAGTTGAAAACTTGGAGCGGCATGTGAATGACGAATTGTCGCGTTATCTCGATTTTGTTAAACGGCATGGGTATTATGGCGAATCAGCTTCTTCGGTTGGGACGGACATTATTGGAGAGATCGAGAAAATCGGACTTCCTCTCCTTGAAAAATACCCCCAGGCCATATTTTTCGGTGGACAGATTGTTTTCCCGGACGAGACCTTGATGACGCGATGGCTTCATAACCATGTGGTATTCGCAGTTCAAAGCAGGTTTTATCACAAGGGAATGCCGTTTATGATTCTTCCAATTAGAGCGTGAGTAAATTCATAAGTGAGTTTATGCATTTCTGTTGCGACACGCAATAATTTCCGTTTCGAGGTGAAACGGGAAAATCGCCGAATATTATTATTGACAAAAAGTTATAAAAAATTGTACTCTGCCTGAAATTATGGGTTACTTTCCCCAGTCGGCTAAGATTTCTGCTAAAATAGCCGACAATTGGAAAGAGTGTTGTTCAAATTATGAACGGATGCGTAACCTTAGACAGGATATATTGATAGATTGGAGGCTTGGACAAGCATTTGATTCCTGTGCGGAAGGCGAGCGATAGAATGAACTCCCTTCAGCAATTCGCCCGGTGCGATTAAAACAGGCTTGGATTACTTCACTTTTACACGCTCTTATAACTTATTGCAAGATAATGCGATATTTTGAAATATTGAAAAACAAGATATATTTTGGCGGATCAGTTTCAAAACCGGCCAGGGGCATCGGCTTTGCAATCATACTGCCTCGAAATTAATATGGAATGTAAATGTATAAGAGGTATATGAAATGACAAGGAAGAGTATCCGCAGAATCATGATAATCTGGATTGCTCTGATGGCAATCACGGCTATGCTCGGCAAGACATCGATTGCAGAGAATTCTGGCAGAACCTCGGCAGATTTTCTTAATATTGGGGTGAGCGCTCGAGGCGCCAGCCTTGGCAATGCTCTGACTTCGGCGGCAAATAGCGTTGAAGCGATATATTGGAATCCTGCCGGAATGATTTTCAGTGACAGGGCGCATTTGAGTTTTTCTCATTTTGACTGGCTTCAAGATATCAGTTATGATTTTCTGGGAGCGACCTATCCGGTGAGTGAGAAAATTGCCGTCGGGATCGGCGCTCAGTATCTCGGCTATGGGAAGATTGATGGGTATGATAGCGAGGACAATCCCACTGGGGAAGTTGGTTCTACTTTCGACTGTGCCGGTTCCGCATCGATTGCATATAGAGTATCTGACAATATATCCATAGGCATGAGCGGCAAATTTGTGATGATTTCCTTGGCGGGCACGAGGGGTTCGGCCATGGCCGCTGACTTGGGATTCAGGTATTCTGCGGATAGATTCACTATCGGTCTGGCGGCCTCAAACCTCGGGGAAAAGTTGAAATTTGAAAGTGATGAAAATAATCTTCCGGCCAATATCAGAGGCGGTTTTTCTATTAAGCCATTCGGCTCAGCCCTTCTGGCTTCGTTTGAAGTTAAGAAGGAGTTATATGGCAATTTAGCGATTGAGAACGGTTTGGAGTACAATTTTGATAATCGATATTTCTTAAGAACGGGTTATGATTATTCCCCCGATCAGCTTGTCAAAGGTTTTAATAAAGGCGTATCTGTCGGAATAGGGGCTGTTCTGGGTCCGACTCAAGTTGATTATGCTTTCACGCCGGGCACGGGATTCAGCTCAGAGAGCATTCATAGATTTTCCATCAGTCTTCAAATAGGCAGATAACATACATCGTCCCATATTTCTCTTGGCAGTCTATCCCCCCCCAATGTCGGTCCTGACACAATGAATTCTGGCAGGCCGGGGTTCCTATTTGCGCATACGGTTTGATCCTAATAAGGGATTGTTGAGAACCTCAAGATAGAATCCTCCATTGTTGATTTGCCCCATTCTCTAATCTACGCAATCTATTGCAATATAAAGTGTGAAATGTGGTGTATATTGCACACAAACCTCATGCTATTATGAACATTATTGGATGGGGCTTATTTTTAACTGACACGGCGAGCTTTGTAACTAATTGTTAAACAATGTATTATGGCGGCATTTCGCCAGACCACGATAATTCATATCAAAATTCAGTGAAATAAAGATTTTGGCAGTCAATTTGCTCGATGTGAAGTAGGAATATTTTTCTGCCGGTATGATAATAGATTAGGACCTATAGCACATAATGAATAAAGACCTTAGCAATAACTCCACAGATTTAACCACCAATACTTCGATTGCGTTAGAGAATAGAAATTATGTCTATGGGACGGCTGTTGGGGTAGGCCGGATTGCCGGCCGTGGAATTTCCAGAGAGGCGACGCTTAAAGACAGCCTAAGATTCATTTTTGGGGAATATGTTTCTGGGATTTTCTTTATTTCCGCAGTATTTTGTTATACTTTCTTGGCGCCGGCCGGGATAGCGCGACCGGGGCGAATGGTTCTTGCTATGTTTGACAAATCATTGAAGAAGATGCTTGATATTATGGGATCCCTGGCAGGACTGATCTTGTCCATTCCATTTTTTGTAGTTCTGCCGATATTGATAAAACTTGATAGCCGAGGCCCTGTTTTTTACACGCAGGAGAGAGTCGGCATTAATAGACGTCGTCGCAATCGCAGATTTTTCAGATCCGAGATGCCCGGCGATAAGCGCGCCGTTGAAAGACGCAGAACCGACATCAGCGGGCGGCCTTTCAAAGTCATAAAATTTAGAACCATGGTGCAGAATGCCGAAAATAAGACCGGTCCGGTTTGGGCGATTCAAAACGATGCGCGTGTCACGCGAATCGGGCGAATCCTTCGAAAAGCCAGATTGGACGAAATACCACAATTAGCTAATGTTTTGATAGGGGATATGTCACTTGTTGGCCCACGACCTGAGCGTCCGCATTTTGTGAGTGATCTGTGCCAGAGGATTCCCAATTATGCCGTCCGTTTGAGGGTAAAACCGGGTATCACCGGACTGGCTCAAGTAACCACGGGATACGATTCTTCTATAGATTCCGTAGCGCTGAAAGTTAAGAATGATATTACCTATATTCGGAATTGGTCAATCTGGACCGATATGAAAATACTAATGAAGACGGTGGTTGTGGTGATTACCGGCCGTGGCGCTTGTTAGATAAAATTTGGCATTCATAAATTTTGGAATCCCGCTGTTGGCGGGATTTTTTATTTCTTGAATTGATATTGAGGAAAATATATCTTTCCCGATTAGAAGATAAGACATTTATCTGAAAGGGAGTTATGTAAATGATTTGCAAAGGGAAGTTGGCAATAATTATTTTCTTCTTATTTCCGTTGAGTCTGGTGGCGCAAGAAGCAACTTCAGGTTTTCATGTTGAGACAAATCCACCCGGGGCTGAAGTCAACCTTATTGGTACTATAACGGTCACGGGATTATCGCCGGTCAGTTTTAATCAGGGACTTGAGGGCGATTATCATATGCAGGTAAAGAAGTATGGTTACGAGACTCACAACTCCTCGGTATATCTTCAGGCCGGTCGGTCAATCAGTCTGACTGTCAGCCTAAGGCCAAAGACACGTCTTAAGGCGGCGGCCCGTTCCTTAATAATCCCGGGATGGGGACAATCTTATTCCGATCAGAAATCCAAGGGCCTGCTATTTGGCTTAGCGGCCGCAGGGGGGATTGCATCCTTTTTAATCACTGATTCCGATTTTGACAAGAAGAACGCAGAATATGATAATCTTTTGATTGACTACAATAAGGCGACAACTTTTTCCGAAAAAGAACGGCTTTACGCGCTGGTGAGCGACGCCAAGAAAAAAGCCTATGATATGGAGACGAGAAGAAGAATCGCAATAGGGGCTACAGTTGCCGTCTGGAGTCTTAATGTTTTGGATGTATTGCTGTTTTTCCCCGAGGCCGGAGGCAGTATGATCGTCAGCGGCCTGAGCGTAGCCCCTGATATTTCCGGCAAGACCTATTTAACCGTATCATACAGGTTTTAAGAGGAATGTTATGAGAGGAATTATCTACATTTCATCAATATTGCTGATATTTGCGGCAGGGTGCAGTCGCTACATCGAATCGGAAAACTTCTCGCAAAAACTGCCGGATCAACCTCCTATTCCGACCAGCTTGAAGGCCACTCATTTGCCTGATGGGCTAACTTTATCCTGGCAAGTTTCCGATACGACCGTGATTCGATTTTTCAGGATTTACACCGCGGATTCTTTAAATGGAAATTATCGGATTTGGGATTCAACTTCAGGAAAGGCTTTTTCAAAGCCGATGTTAGGGCTGATAGCGGGGCAAACCTACTATTTCAAAGTAGCTTCAATTACAACGGGAGGCTTGGAGGGGGCGATGTGTTCAGCAATTTCGATTGTACCCGGGCCCTTATCGATCATGATAAATAATGATGATGAATATACGCGCTCACAAAATGTCACGGTGACTTTCACTGCTCCAACCGCGACTATTCTGGTTCAGCTATCTGAGAATGCCGATTTTGCAGATGCCCGTTGGGAGGCAATAGCTCCGAGTCTGGATAAGACCCTCGGATTAGGAGATGGGGTGAAGCGTCTTTACGCAAAATTCCAATTTAATGACGGCTCAGAATCCGGCGGATTGATAGGCGATAGCATATTTCTTGATACGCGGGCTGAAATTGACACAGCCTATTTTGGAACTGATGCTTCCATTCTTAAAGCCGGGGATGTCATTACTTTTTTCCTTGGTTGCGGAGAAATTAATGGCGAGGCGGCGGTTTCATTTTCTGATATTAGCGCTCTGAAGTTATATGATGACGGCGCCAATGGCGATCTCATTTCCGGCGATAGCGTTTACTCCCGGAGATATATCATTCCTGTCAATATGGAGTTAGTTGATGTCGTGGTCACCGGACATTTCACTGATGTTGCCGGAAATAATTCCGAAGAGCGGATTTTTCCTTTCCCATTAAATATCAGCAAAGCGCCTGATGTCGTTGTTCTGATGGCAACAGCTCAGTCTTCATCGAGCATCAGACTCTCATGGTCGCAAAGCATTGTCGATGATTTCGCCGCTTATTATGTCTATCGGGATTCCATCAGTACAGTCTCTGACAACTCCCCTCTGGCAACGACTATTACGTCGCGGGGCGCTTTAAGCTATACAGACAGCAATTTGAAAGCGAGCGCCAAATATTTCTATTGCGTATATGTCCACGACAATACTGGCCTTTTTACAGCTTCCGAGGTCAGCTCGGCAACAACTGCGGCTAATCTGCCGCCCACTGCGGTAAAATTGGCAGCGCGGGCCGATTCGTTATCGTCAATTTTAACTTGGTCAACCAATAACGATGATGATTTCAGTTCCTATCAGATATATAGGGGAACGGAATCGGAAGTGAGTCAAATCAATGGAAAGCTCTTGACCATAGTAAACGAGAGGGCGATCACTACTTTTACCGACACCCGTCCCGATTCAACGACTTACTATTATAAGATATTTGTCTACGACAAGCAGGGGATGACCATCGGGTCCAATGAAGTTTCAGTTCCCTAAATTGAGGCGCAAGTTTGGGATTTATTCAGAAGCTAAATTGGCTGATTGAGCTCTATCTCAGCACACTGAAATCAGCATGGAAAATCAGTCTATGGGCGCCATTTGTCGTCTATTCCGTCCTTCAACTCTTTCTTTTGATTGCGCTTGTATCTTACGTCAATCCGGGCATACATACAATATTATCGCCTGTGATTTCGCTTGCGGCAGGAATGGGGTCTCCACTTTTTGGCCATTATCCGGATTTATTTTTAATGCTCCCAATGGTCTTTCAATGGGGGAAACTCATTCTTGGAATAATATTTGAGGGTCTGGCCGCGGGCGTGACATCTCTCTTATTTCTCAAGGCGTTTACCTCATCTGAGAGGGCCCAGACTGCCTATAAGTCTTCTTTTTCTCGGTGGCCGCAGTTGGTTATCACGTGGACCTGTATTACTGCTGTCCTTGTGCTGGTCAATTGGTTGCTCCCCAGCGTATTTTCAGGATTACTTGAAGGCTCTCCCCGGAGAGTAGCGGTGTTTGATATTTTCCTGCGCCTGCTAACGGTTTTCCTGTATGCTATATTCATCTATGCGGTCCCGGCAGTTGCCGCATTCCAGAAATCAGTCTGGGGAGCTTTCAAGATGTCTTTTTCATTCTTCGCCAAGTATCCGATATTTTCTTTCTTTCTGGCCTTAGTCCCATATCTTTTGTCCATTCCGACCACTTTTCTTGCCGCCCAATCAGATGTCATTGTTGAAAAATTCTCCCCGGAGCTTGTGTTCTATATTCTGTTGGTCGGCATTATAGCTGATCTTCTGGTCAATTTCCTCACGACAGGCGCCGTCGTGAAATTTCTGATTGAAGAAACCGAATAGGATTTCCTCAGTCAAAAATTTTGGGGCGAGGTTCTCCAATCGCCTCTGCAATGATTGAGTCATTTTGAAACGGTCGCTTCGAATCATATTTCGAAGTTCCCAATAGCCGTATCATTCCTGAAAGTATCCCACCGCAAGCGGATGCGGCGCCATACATTGAGCATGACCCCAGACACGGCATCAGAGAAGGAATTCATTTCGCGGCAAAATTTCCGAGAACAACCATGATGATAGCAGAGGTTTAAAACAAGATTTTCCTTTATTTTTGGCCTCTTTCAAGGGGAAAGGGTAAAAAATTGGCGGCAGATTCCGATAATTGGAAGTGAATATATGGGTGAATATTTGCTATGAAGAACATTTTGATAGTTGATGACGACCCGGAGATTTCCAGGTCTTTAGCCAATCTGTTTGATCCTGAGAGATTTCATTTCGATTATCTTGGAGATGGGCAAAGGATGGTTGAGTTCATCAAAGAGAAGCAGGAACTGGATGTTGTACTCCTTGACGTGAATCTTCCCACACTATCCGGCCTCGATGTTCTCAAGCAAGCCAAGCTCAATGATATAGGCATTCCCATAATAATGATTTCCGGTTTTGTCACGACCGAAAATGCGATCGAGGCAATGCGCGAGGGAGCTTATGAGTATCTGACCAAGCCGTTTGAAATACAGAAATTGATTGAAACGGTCAACAAAGCCTGCGGATTTGGTCGAGGCAAATCGACCATGCCGGACACGAAGCATGAACCCGAATCAATGGAGATTGATGAAATAGTCGGCAAGTCGTCGGAAATAGTGGAAATTGCCAAGCTGGTCGGGCAAGTGTCGAAATCAGATGCGGCCATCTTGATATTTGGAGAATCCGGGACCGGTAAGGAATTGATTGCACGAGCAATTCATCGCAACTCGCGCCGGAAAAGCAAACCTTTTCTCTCTGTCAATTGCGCCGCGCTGGCAGAGACTTTGCTGGAATCCGAGTTATTCGGGCATGAGAAAGGCGCCTTTACCGGGGCATATTTCAAGAGGCTCGGGAAATTCGAGCAGGCAAACCAGGGGACAATTTTCCTCGATGAAATCGCCGATATGTCGATGCTTACCCAATCCAAGCTTCTTAGAGTTCTTCAGGAGAAAAAACTGGAAAGAGTCGGCGGCAATGAGACCATTGAGGTTGATGTCCGCGTGGTGGCGGCCACCAACAAATCACTCGTCCAGTGTATGAGAGAGGGTTCGTTCAGAGTTGACCTGTTCTATCGCCTGAAAGTTGTCTCGATATATCTCCCGCCGCTCCGAGAACGTAAGGGGGACGTTCCGCTCTTGGCTGAGCATTTCGTTAAAATATTTTCCAGACAATTGTCAAAGGATATTAGAGGGATAATGCCAAAAGCGTTGAATATGCTTAATAAATATGCCTGGCCGGGAAATATCCGAGAGCTGGAAAATAACATCCACACGGCCTGTGTCATGGCCAAATCCGATATGCTTCAGCCGGAGGATTTTCCGATTTTCTCGGAGCTTGAGTCAAAGGTTGAAATCGACCTCGACCATCTGCAAGAAGATTATACCGAGCTATTTAAGAAAATAATAGATCCGGTTCTGCCCAAGTTGATTAATAGTTCTGAGGGCAGAATTTACTATTTTCTCGAATCGGCGCTGGAAAAAGCGCTGATATCGGCCTGCCTGAAGCATTTCGGCTCCAATCAAGTTAAGACTTCAGAAATTCTGGGAATCTCGCGCAACACCCTTCGCGACAGAATATCAAAGTATAATATATATTGATGCCGATCAATGACGGGAGCGCCCGCTAACAGTGTCTTTGCGGGTTTCCATTTTCCGACGGGACGAAGCAATCTCTGATTTTATATTGACACATTTTTTCCGCCTGTCTATCTTCCCTACCGTATATATGCAGGAAAGGAGGAGTTAGATGACTCGGACAAGAGTGATTTTTATTTTTATGACATCAATTTTTCTGCTATGTTCGGCCGCAATGGGGCATGATGGTTTTTTTGGGCGTGATAATTCTTCTGGCCGAATGTCCGGAGGATTGGCGACGGCGGACGCATGTGGGGCAAGGACGGGATATTTGGGAGGATTTGTCGGGTTGGGAGATAATTCTACATCTGTATTTGGCAGTTATACTTATGGGCTATCCAAATATACCGAAGGGCGGCTCAAATTGGGCTTTCCGATCCCGAAGAAAATCCGGATCAGAACCACAATATTGGGATATTGTTTGGCGCGGACTTGAAATATGAATTTATGGACCATCAAAATCCTTCGACTAAAGCGCCTTTTGATATGGCCGCCGGGGGTTCCCTCGAGTTTGCCAGGGTCAATGGGGGATCAGTTTTCGAGCTTGGAGGGAATCTTATCGGTTCGATTCCCTACAGATTTCACTCGGGTAATAAAATTGTTCCGTATATGATAATCAATGTCAGACTTGAAAGATTTTCCAGTAGCCATAGCAGTAGCCATAGCAGTGACCTTGAAGGGGGAATGAATCTTGGCGCGAAATTCGAATTTTCCGATGACCTGAATTTATATGGCGAGTTTCAGCTTGATGGAACCATGTTCTTTTTCACCGGAATTGAATTTCGGGCATTCTGAAAATGAGGGTGATTGATTTTGGATTGAAGCTCCGGCAGAGCCCGGGGTTTTTTATATGACCTATTTCGACGCCATATTGTTGGGAATAATTCAGGGGCTGACAGAATTTCTGCCGGTATCGTCCTCCGGCCATTTGGTACTCGCTGAACATTTTCTGAATGCAAAATTGCCGGGGGTTTCTTTTGAATTGGCAGTGCATTTGGGGACTCTCCTGTCTGTCCTAATCTACTTTCGAGCTAAGATCATTCAACTACTCAAATCAGTATTTATTGCAACAATGATAGAAGAACGGAAAATGGTTTTTTATCTTATTGTCGGTACCATTCCGGCGGGTGTGGCCGGAGTTCTACTGAAAGACTTTTTCGAACGGGCTTTTTCGTCTCCGATTATGACATCGATTATGCTGACGATTACAGGCGTAATCTTGCTCTTCACTGCTTTCGTAAAGAGGGGGGAAAAGAAAATAAATGGGATGCGAGCCATTATTATTGGAATTGGGCAGGCTGTCGCCATTCTGCCTGGAATTTCCCGCTCAGGTTCGACCATTTCCGCCGGCTTATTTTCCGGAGTGAAACCTGTGGCGGCCGCCGAGTTTTCCTTTCTCTTATCAATTCCTGCCATAGCGGGAGCCATAGTTTTTAAGGCAAAAGATTTCATGAAAAGCGGATCAATATTGGCGGGACAATTTTCAGTGGCAGCATTTTTTTCATTTATTTTTGGGCTGCTGGCGGTATTTCTTCTTCTTGATATCATAAAGAGGGGCAAATTCAAATATTTTGGAATTTATTGTCTTGCCGTCGGACTAATCAGCTTGATTCATTTCATGTAATTTAATGAAAAAGATTCTGGTTATCAGACTAAGCGCCATCGGCGATATTATTCTGACTTCGCCTGCCGTTTTAAATTTGAGACTCTCATTTCCTGATTCAATAATATTTTTTCTGACTCGTCCGCGCACGTCCCACATTGCGAAATTGATTCCTGGGGTTGGCGAGGTAATTGAGTTTCCCGAAAATGCGTCATTTATTGATCTCTTCAAAATGGGGGAATTCCTCGATAAGATGGCTTTTGATATGATAATAGACCTGCATGGTAATTTCAGGTCATATTATTTGATGTATCGTGTCTCCGCTCCGATCAAAGTGCATTATGGGAAGCGACGATGGGAAAGATTCAAAGCAGTGTGCAGGGGGAGAGGAAAGCGATTGAATCTGTTGCCGCCTCACACCATAGACCTATACAATGCCGCTGTGGAAAAGGCCGGGGGCAGGATTTATGCCCGCCGCCCTTCCTTAAGACTCCCGTCAAGGTCGGGAAATCCCCGTCTATTTGAGAATGACAGACCGATTATCGCTATAGCCCCCGGGGCGTCGTATCCCACCAAGAAATGGCCGGCGGAAAGATTCAGAAAATTGGCTTCTGCCATTCACAATAATATGGCCGCCAATATCGTTTTTATTCTTACCGAGCATGAAAGAGAGTTAGCTGGCCTTAATAAAGAAATTCCAAAAGAACAAATCAAGATACTCATAAATGAGGAAATCACAAATCTGACAGGCTATCTCAAGCAGGCAGATATATTGGTCTGTAATGATTCGGCTCTATCGCATCTCGGTTCGGCAGTCGGGACGCCGGTTATAACGCTTTTTGGTCCGACCCATCCTACTTTGGGTTTCGCCCCTCGGGGAATGAAGGATGTAATAATTCAGGTTGATGAACCATGCCGGCCCTGCTCGCTTCATGGAAAAAAGCCCTGTTTTCGAGAGGAGCAATTCTGTTTCACACGAATCACAGTCGATGATGTGCTCAGCCGTATCAATAAAATGATTAAGGAAAAAGCCAAAGGGGAGAAGAGTATTTTTGTCGATCGAGACGGCACATTGATAAAGGAAAAGGAATTTATCAAAGATCCAGAAAAGGTTGAACCTGAAGAAAAATCTATTGAGGCTATAAGGCTGGCGAATTCTCATGGTTATAAAGTTGTGGTTATTTCAAATCAGTCCGGTGTTGCCAGAGGATTTTTCGAGGAAAGAGATGTAGGCAGAATCAATGAACGAATATTGGAGATATTTCGTCAGCATGGGGCGATTATTGACGATATTTTATATTGCCCTCATTATCCTGGCGGATCTATTCCGGAATATGCCATAAACTGCGCCTGTCGAAAACCATCACCTGGAATGATTGAAAAAGCCTGCGAAAAACATAATATCAATCCATTCTGTTCTTTCGTGATTGGAGATAAGCTTTCAGATATTCAATTGGCTTATGTTACCGGAGGCCGGGGGATTTTGGTTCGGACAGGATATGGCCGAGGAAAAGAGGCTTTGCTAAAGAATTCCGGTTCGTTAGAGCCGGAAACAGTTGCTGACAATCTATTCAATGGCGTAAATTATATATTAAATCTGAACGATAATAGGTAGCCATGATAGTAAAAGCCGCCTACTGCGAGAAGCTTGATGAGAACAAAGTCAAATGCCATCTGTGCCCGGCCGAGTGTCTGTTGACCGAGGGGAAGATTGGCATATGCGGTGCGCGGTTTAATCGTAATGGCCGACTAATGACCGATAATTTTGGAGAGCTGGTGACAGCTTGCTATGACCCTATAGAAAAAAAGCCGCTCTATCATTATTACCCCGGTTCCACAATTTTCTCGACCGGCGCCAATGGGTGCAATTTTAATTGTGACAACTGCCAGAATTGGGAAATCTCGCAGACTAAAGTCCCGACCCATTATGTCTCTCCGAGTGGCCTGGTAGATTTGGCCAAGAAAAATAATTCCATTGGAGTAGCATATACGTATACCGAACCGCTGATATGGTTTGAATATATCATGCAGGCCGGACGTTTCATAAGAGAGGCGGGCATGAAAAATGTGCTTGTGACCAACGGATATATCAACTCCGAGCCGCTGAAAGAGATTTTGCCGCTCATCGACGCCGCTAATATTGATCTCAAAGGGATGAAACCTCAGTTTTACAGGACTGTTTGCAAAGGGCGGGTGGAACCGGTTTTGAATAATATAAGGCTTTTTCATGAAGCGGGCGTCCATATTGAATTGACCAATTTGGTAATACCGAATCTGAATGATTCGGACTCTGATTTTGAGGCTATAACCGATTTTGTGGCCGGAATATCGCGAAAAATTCCTTTTCATTTTTCGGCGTACTACCCTTCTTTTAAAATGAAAAATCCACCCACACCGGGGGAGACTTTAGTAAGGGCTTATGAAATAGCTTCGCCCAAACTGGATTTTGTTTATCTGGGCAATGTTCATCTGGATGGCAAATCTGATACCCTCTGCCCCTCTTGTAAAACCTGTTTAATTCACCGCCGTGGATATGCAACGGAAATACGGGCTTTAAAAGAGGGCAAGTGCGCTAACTGTGGGTATGACACGGGAATTATCTCCTAACTTACTTCCAGCATTTTAGACAACCTTGATCCCCGCCGATAATTATAGGGATATGCTATATATATATGGATTTACTCAGGAAGCCTTCCGGGAAATGCATATTATCAGAGGTTGCCTTTTTTCCGCAAAGGCGGTATAATTTGACGGCGCGATTTATGACGGACAAAGTATCAAAGATAAGTCTGCTCTTTATTTCATTTATCTTTTGCATTTTTAGTGCCGGGCCCTCATGGGCCCAATTCTACTTTGGGAAAAACAAAGTTCAATATACGAAATTTGATTGGCAGGTGATGGAGACAGAGCATTTCCGAATATATTTTTATCTGGAAGAAGAAGAAATCGCCCAGATTGCGGCCAAAATTGCCGAAGATAGTTATGTTATTTTGGCTTCCCGATTTAAACAAGAAATATATTCTCCGATCCCCCTGATCATATATAGCTCCCCCAATTATTTTTCTCAGACCAATGTTACATCCTCCATGATTCCCGAATCTGTCGGGGGATTCACTGAATTTTTGAAAGGCAGAGTTGTTGTTCCCTTCCACGGTTCATATAAGGATTTTGAGCACGTACTTAGACATGAACTTGTTCATGTCTTCACGATTTGCAAGCTGGAATCAGTGGTGACAAAACAGAAATTTTATCAGATGGCGCCTCCGCCGCTCTGGTTCATCGAAGGGTTAGCTGAATACTGGTCGACCGATTGGGATACCGAAGCAGATATGATCTTAAAAGATATGACGCTGGCTGGCAAGCTCTTTTCGATTTCTGATTTTCATCAGATATCAGGCACATATTTCATGTACAAACTTGGACAATCTGTCTGCCAATTCATCAATGATGAATATGGCTCCGAGAAGCTGGTTCTCATCTTCGAGAATTGGTGGAAGGGAAAGGATTTTGAGCAGATCATCAGGCTGACGCTTGGAGACAACATGAATGAAGTCTCCGACAAATGGGAGTATTATCTTAAGAAGAAGTATTTTCCCCAGATATCGGGTCAAGGATTAGCAAACAGAGAGTCCAGACAGCTCACAAAAAGCGGATATGAGGTGAAAGGGGTTCCGATCAAGCTCGAAAGCGGCCGCGAATCAAACGAATGGATTATTTTCAAGGCGAATAAGCTTGGATATTCGGGATTATATATGATGCCCCCCGACGGGGAGGAACATGAGGTTTATACTTTGCTCAAGGGTGAAAGCTCCGCAAACTATGAGTCTCTGCATCTTCTGCAAAGCGGGATTGATGCCAACGATTCGGGGTATATCATTTTTTCCTCAAAATCACGGGAAAGAGATGTCTTGTACCTGTTCGACCTGAATCGCACGCGAGTGGTCAATAAATATGAATTCCCCGAATTGGTTTCCATAGTATCGCCAAGGTTTTCCGGAAACGGAAAACAGGCGGTTTTCAGTGGCGCAGGCAAGAATGGGATTACAGACATTTATTCAATCAACCTCGAAAAGGGAGCTCTCAAAAAAATTACCGATGACTTTTATTATGACAGCGACCCGGCCTTTACTCTCAATGCCGACAGCATAGTTTTTTCAACTGATAGGTGTGCGGATGGGGATGCTGGGGCCATTAATCTCTATAAGATGTCTATAAATGGAGGCGAACCGGTTGCCCTGACGTCGGGAAAATGGAGGGATATTTCCCCTGATGTCACCACCGATGGTATATATTTTTCCTCCGATCGCGAAGGGGCGTTTAATATATATAGATTGGACGAGCACGGTGTCTGTACCCGAATTACTTCGTTGCTTACCGGCGCCTATGACCCAAGATTGACCCCCGACAGGAAGAGCATCTTATTCTCAGGGTATCAGGATTTTGGATTCCATATTTATCGAATAGCTATCAGGGATTCTGTCTTGGCGACTCAGGATAAGATACCCGCCGGCAAGATTTTCTGGCGTCCGGGCGCTCTGGAGAAGAAATATTTGAAATCATCAGTGGAATATCAAACTGACTACTCTTTTGATATTGCTCAGTCGGCCATATCCTATGATCCGGTATATGGTTCGATAGGGGGATTACAAATAGCTTTGTCCGATATGCTTGGAAATAAGGCCTTCTATTTCCTGCTGACAAATACGGCTGAATCTAAAGATAAATTTTTCTCCAGCTTTAATTTTGCCGTAACCTACTTGAATAAGAAGAACCGCCTTAATTGGGGCGCCGGTATCTACCATCTATATGATGAGTACTATAATGATTATGATGGATATTATTTTGAAAGGCAGGCGGGCGGATTGGGTCTTCTCAATTATCCTCTATCGAAATTTAACAGACTCGAAACGACGACATATTTGCGCTATTCCGACAAAGAAAGTTGGCTTTTTGGCCGCCGGCGACAGGTATTGCTGATGTCGAATTATTTCTCAGTTATTTCTGATAACTCGCTCTGGGATATTTCCGGACCGATTGAAGGGCATCGATATAATGTGACATTCGGAGTTACGACAGCCTTGGATAAGGGGAAGGCCTTTAACCGTCTTGGATTGGTTGATCTGAGAAGCTATAGGAGGCTCGGGAAATACTCGGCTTTTGCCTCAAGATTGTTCTGGTTCAGTTCCTCGGGAGTCGAACCGCAAAGAATCTACTTGGGAGGAAGCTGGTCGTTCCGCGGATACGGCCGACAGGCCTTTTACAACAGAAATATTCTTTTTGCATCAAATGAACTTCGATTTCCTCTAATAGATAATTTACTGGTTGGCTTTCCGTTTGGAGGTATTGGCTTTCAGGCGATTCGCGGAGCTATTTTCTTTGATGCCGGTTCAGCCTGGGATAAATATTTTGACCGATTCCTCGGCTCCTTTGGCGCCGGATTCCGCGTCGCTCTTGACCGCATAGTAGTTCTGAGATTTGACTTCTCTCGTACCACCGACTTTAGAACAATAAACCCTCATACTCAATTTGAATTCTTCTTCGGATGGAATTTCTGATGAGACTCCAGTGCGCAGAAGCAATTTGTAGGCGTGTATTGCGATACGTCCCTGCAATCCTATCGATTATTTTGATAATCGCGTCGGGTTGTTCCAAAAAATTTCTGATTCCCAGAGGACAGGCGGTTGCCGAGTCGGAATGGAAATATTCTCGAAAAGATGCGCAGGCTTCCGCCAAAATCAATTCTCAATTTGGGGGACAATTGAATATTAAGTGGGAAGATAAAATATCAGAAACGCCGGTCGGTCCGCTGACCGTTGGCGCAGGCAGGTTGATCTTTTGTGGTTCCAAAGGGAGAGTTCATTTTTTCGATCTCGAGACTGGTAGATATGCCGGCCGTCATAAAAACAGGGGGCATGTGGAGAGTGGCTTTATTATTGATGATTCCCTTGCCTATTACGCCTTGGGATCGCTGTCCAGCCGCTTGATCTGCCTTGACCTGCACAATCAGAGACAGGTCTGGAATCTTGACTTAAAGGAAGTTACGGCCCCGCCGATAATTATAGATAACCGCCTTTATATCAGCGCCGACACCGGCATGGCCGGCTGTGTAGATCGGATGACAGGAAAATTCATTTGGCGGCAATGGGTTGGCTCAAAATCGTTGGCCGGCCCAAGTTATGATGACGGAGTGGTCTATTATCCGTCTGACAAGGGAGTTTTATCAGGTCTGAATGGCATGACCGGCGACATTATTTTTCAGGTTAACTTCGATGAGCCTCTAATGTCCAAAGCGGCCGTCGGAGATAAGATTTATTTATCCGGCGTCGGAGGAGGATTTTTTGCTCTGGACAAGAAGACCGGAAAGGCTCTTTGGGCGAAAGAATTTCCTTGGCCAATCTGGACATCGCCTGCCATCGATGAGAATCTGGTTTATGTCGGCGATAATGGGGGATATTTGCGCGCTCTGGATAACAGCGACGGGCGGACCATCTGGGAATTTAGGTCAAGTGGTGTAATTGTATCGTCACCCATTATTGTCGGGGATTTTATCCTATTTGCGTCGCTGGACAAAAATATCTATTGCCTTGACAAGAAAAGCGGCCTGCTGGTGTCCAAACGAGAGCTCAAGCATGAGGTGCGATTGCCTCTGGTCAGCGATGGCCGCCGGATTTATTTGGCCGAGCAGGACGGCGCCATACAATGTTTTGGAGATTGATATGGAAGAATATTCTTATACGGAGAGCGATCTTAATCTTAATCTCAATGAATTAGCTCACGAGTCCATCCGGGAACTTTATAATGCGGCCAAAAAGGTCGCTGTTTACTCTTCTTCTCATCCTCTGGCGGAGAAGGCAATCGGCAGGCCATTTCTTATAATGGGAAAGGTCTTTAGATTTAAGACATATTTCAATCTTCACATCTCTTCCGGCCAGCTTTATGCTCTCAATATCAGAATCAGGGTATCGATATTTTCCGAACAAATAATGGAATATATGCAGGCTCTCGACCTGAACAGTGTGCTCTTTGAGACTGGAATGACGGTCAATCACTTGAATTTATTTCTTGAACGATTTGTGAAAAAACTTCCAACCACCGATTATCAAAGCCTCATGGTTACCCACCTGGAGAAAAATAAGATTGGCTCGATCAGAGTGA
>CAZCFT010000003.1:0-59545 GCA_964498015.1 uncultured Ignavibacteriaceae bacterium | reverse complement strand
ATAAAATCTTTATCCCCAATATTAAACCGAATTATGACACAGCCTCTCAAGTCGGGAATGACGATTTGGGGTTACTTCTCTCCATTATCAAATGCTTCATATCCATCAGAGGGTTTTTCAACAAGCCGCTAAGGCTCAATTCCCTCTGAGCTTTTCAATTGTCCGCTGACCTGTTTCTTGATTTTGATTTTGTTCAGCCGTTGATCGGCTTCAAGCCCGTATCCAGTCAGCGTGTCGCCATGCTGGATAATTGTAACAAACCGGTCGGTCTCGACCATATTTTTCTGGGCATTCCAGAGGAGTTGCTCGGTTTCCAATCGCGAGCTATCATTGCTTATGACCACCACATGCCCGTTGGCGATCATTAGATTGATACGTTCCCTTACCAGTCCACTGTCGGCCACAAGGGTCGAAATCTCCTTCCCTGTGGAATCGAAGAAATGAACGTCAAGCTTCCACGCCAGAGCGGAATCCTGTTTTTCATATTTTTCGATATAGTCCGCTTTTATATCGCTGGTGAGAATCGCCTTATTATAAAGAAGAATTCTGGCATTGCGGATTTGTTGGTCGGGGCGAATTTTGGCCGCCGCAAGACTGTCGTCTCCCGCAGGCGGCGCCTTAATTTCATCTTTATGGCCACAGGAAGCAGTGAGCAAGACGGTCACAAGAAGAGATAATAAAATATACTTATGGATTTTTCTCATGGTCTAATCTATCGGCCGTTTGGGTTTGGTATTCCAGCGGTCGTGCATCCAAATCCACTGATCTTTATATTCAGTCACTATTTCTTCCCATGCCTCAGTACAAAGCTTCGTGATATTATACAAATCTTTTTCAAAATCGCCGCTGGCTTTGACAACCACCTCGGGTTTTATGATGATTTTATACCGCTTGCCGGCACGAACGCATGCTATCGGCACAAAACCGGCTCCGCTTCTTAGACCCAGTATCGATTGCCCCACGGGTGTCCATGAAAGTTTTCCAAAGGCCGGAATAAACATGCTCCTCACTCGCATTGAATCGGTGTCTATTAAAACGCCTAAAATATAACCATCCTTGAGTAATCGGAATATTTTTCGTACAGATTCCCGGGTGTCAATATTTGTCAGGCCGACGGCCTCTCTGTTTTCCACGAGTAATCTATTCAGCCTCTTATCATATATTTCTCTGCCAATAGCGGCGATTTTATAGCCGAGATTTCCAATAAATGCCGCCAGCAGTTCAAAATTTCCGATATGTCCTGTCACGGCAATGACCCCGCGGCCTCGATTATAAACTGCATTAAGATGCTCAAGCCCTTCGATATCGACAAGGCGCTTTATTTCGTTTTGAAAATATTTTTTGGACCGAATTGCATCGACAGCGTTCTTTCCAATATTTAAGAAGACGTTTCTTGCAATAGTTTTCCTTTCGTTATTGTTCAGTTTATCTTCGAAAGCAAATTTCAGATTCGATATTGTCTTCTGTCTTTCATTCGACAGGACCCAATAGGCCAATTTCCCCATCAAGCCCCCGATAAAAACTGCCGGGGAGCGTGGAATCATATTAAAGCAGAATATTACTATTCTGACAAAATAGTAGATAATATCATTCTTTGTGTTTTTAAGCCGACCCACTGGAAATTAAACCAGCTTGGATTTGAGAATATCGTGAAGATGAATAATCCCGACCGGGCGCTTATCTTTGTCCACGACTGCAAGAGCCATGATGGAATATTTCTCCATAATAGCAAGGGCCTCATCGAGGATTGCCGATGGATGTATCGTCTTGGGGTTCTTGCTCATCACTTCGCCGGTTGTTTTTATGAAAAAATTTGTATCTTTTTCCGCCAGTCGACGCAAATCGCCGTCGGTGAAAATACCTATCAACTTATTTCCCGCGTCGACCACGAGAGCCGTACCGAGCCTCTTGCCCGTGATCTCAAGAATCGCATCCTTTACGGTCGCCTCCGGATGAACTATTGGAATTTCCGAATTGATATGCATCAATTCATCAACGGTCATAAGCAGGCGTCTTCCCAGCGAGCCGCCCGGATGCAGATAGGCAAAATCTTCCGGCGAGAAATTGCGTTCTTCGAGAAGGGCGATGGCCAGAGCGTCACCCATAACCAGGGCCGCGGTGGCCGATGATGTTGGCACCAGATTATTAGGGCAGGCCTCAGATTTAACTGAACAATCGAGCACAATATCGCATTTGGCTGTCAAAGGCGAATCAACCTGCCCAGTCATCAAGATAATTTTCACTCCCAGCCTCTTTACCGCCGGCAGTATTTGATACAGTTCTTCTGTCGCCCCTGATTTGGTAATGGCAATCAGGATGTCATCAGACCGAACCAAACCAAGATCCCCGTGCACTCCCTCGGCCGGATGAAGGAAGAAGGCGGCTATCCCTGTTGACGAGAAAGTCGCGGCGACTTTTTTGCCGACCAGGCCTGATTTGCCCATGCCGGTAATTATAACCCGCCCCTTGCAGTCCAGTATTAATTCAACGGCTTTGACAAAATTATCATCAAGCCGATCAGCCAATTCGGCGACAGCTTCGGCCTCTTTTCTAATTACTTCGCGTCCATTTTCCAAAATCATTTTGAAAACCTAAATCAAAAAAAAGTTAGGGTCAATATTATTCCCTTTGAAATAAGCCCTGATTATTTCCCTGACAGCCCCGCAACCTCCTTTGGCTGAAGTGACATAATCGACGACTTGTTTTAATTCCTCGGCCGCATCAGCAACGGCAATCGAAAGCCTGACCTCGCGGGCAAGACCAATATCCAAAAGCTCATTGCCAACAAAGGCGACCTGCGAATGATCAATACCGAGCTTCTTGAGAAGCGGAATTATCTGTTTTCGCTTATCTACTCGATCCTGCAGGACATGTTTGATTCCGAGATCTTTCATCCGTGAAGTTGTCGCCTCCGAGGGTCGCCCAGAAACGATAGCAATCTCAAGACCGGAACGAAGGGCCAATGCTATGAAAAAACCATCGGATATATTGAATTTTTTCATTTCAAATCCATTCGGGCCAAAATAGATATGGTCATCAGTGAGCACACCGTCAACATCGAGAGCCAGAAGCTTGATATTTACAAAACGGTCGGCAAGTTCTTGGAAAGTCAGATATTTCTTTGTCTTCATCATGTTGATTGAATAGCTTCTCGTACTGTGAGCGCCTCTGTGATGAGTTGTTCCAGTCTATCGAGCGGCAACATAGCGGCGGCATCGCTTAAGGCCGTGGATGGTTCAGGATGAGTCTCCACAAATAGGCCATTTATGCCGATTGCCACCGCCGCCCGGGCAAAGGGGATAATGAATTCCGGCTGGCCCGAAGAAAATTTACCGCCCCCACCGGGAAGCTGGAGAGAATGGGTAGCATCAAACACAATCGGATAGCCAAATTGGCGCATTATAAGTAAAGACCTAAAATCGACCACCAGGTTGTGATAGCCAAACGATGATCCGCGCTCTGTAAGAATCACTTTCCCGGATTTGGCCTTGCCTGCAATCTTATCCATATCTTCAGGCGCCAAAAATTGCCCTTTCTTGATATTTATCCATTTTCCGGTTGCGGCGGCCTGACGAACCAATTCCGTCTGGCGCGAGAGAAACGCCGGAATCTGAAGAATATCGGCCACTTCGGCGGCAGGGTTGATTTCAACTGTTTCATGAATATCTGTCAACAGAGGCAGATTAAATTCCTTCCCGACCTTCTGAAGAATCCTGAGCCCATACTCCATCCCTTTACCGGAGAATGAATCGCCCGAAAGACGATTGGCCTTGGCGTATGAAGATTTGAAAATCACAGGTATATTATACTCTTCCGACAATTCCTTTAATTTCCCGGCCACTGCAAAGCAGATCTCTTCGGACTCAATAACGCACGGCCCCGATATAAGAAACAGCCCCTTGCCGTCTATGATAGAATCAATATTCATGATTTCAGCCCTCTATTTTCTTCATAATAACGATATACTCATGACACATAGTAGAATCCAACATCCCCGGCACGTTTGAAGGACTATTTTTGCTTGGCATTCTCTTATTCGGAATATTCCTCATAATTGTCTCAATATGCTCAAACCCCTCATTTTCAAAAAATTGTCTTGTTATCTCATCTGTAGGCATGCTAATTCCCTTCACTCTTCTATTGCCCACAACAAAACATACATGGCCCCCTGCTTTCACGACTCTGGCTACGTTTTTTATGGATTTCTGATAGTCTATATAAAAAGATATAACATCCTGCGCCCTTTCAAAATCCTTGGATGCAATTTGGTCTATAATCTCCTTCAGTAATTTATTGTGGAAATTGTGAGATAATTTCTTGGGGCGACCGCCCATTAGCAATCTATCCACATTATTGGCATTTGGAAAACCGAGCCACTGGCTGGAAAGCCTTGAATATTGGCCATAAGCCACGGTCGTTCGCGAATCCCCATACGGCGGCGAGGTAATCATGATATCAATTGATTTTTCTGATATATAGGTTGTCGGAATGTCTTCGACCGTATTAAAATCAAGGACGGAAGCATAAGCATTATTCTTAATCGCCGCGTCAAAGCTTTTTAGACCATTCTTGTTCCGCGTCAATTTGCCATACATAATCCCAAAAACGTTGGGAGCATAATTCAGCCTTTGTTCCTCCGACATTCTTACAAGTTTGAATTCTCCATTTTTCGTCCATGATGATTCCCTCGCAGTCTCGCTGAAAGCCACTCTAAAAAAATCAGCAATATCATTGTCATTAATCTTATCGATGAATTCCTTAATGGTTGCAAGAGCAATTTGCACTTTCTTCCCAAACCAAAAATCAATATTTGCGAATCGTGGAATATTGAGATGCCCATTATCTTTGCCAAAATCCTGTAAGAGCAATAAGTCATTAAATTTCTTCAGCCATACATTCAAGGCTTTTTCAGGGATTTGGGTGGTTTTTGATTTGGCTATTAACCTTGCTAATGGATTCAAGTCAGTCCCAATGGCATTGATGCCTCTTAGATTGGCCTCGACAAGCGATGTCCCAGTCCCGCAATAGGGATCAAATAATATGCTGGCATTTTTCCCATATTGATCAAGCAGTCTTCCCGCAACCTGCGGTATCATCATTGCCGGATAGGAATGAAAGCAATGAGTATGACTTTTTGTATCCGAATCCCTAAAATCCCAGCTATCGTCAAAATATTTTTTGCCCATTTTATTTCAAGAGGCTTTCCTTATGCTTAAAGCAATCCGATAAATACTTTTCTTCAGTCCTAAATGCTGTGCCATGGTTTCGTACGCCACCAGACTTTTTTAGATGCATTCTAATATCAACAATTATAAGACCTTTCTGTATGAACCTAAGAAATGCGTCGAGGTTTATTCCCTGCAAGTAATATGCTTCGTTAAATGCAAATTCCTCCCTCGCGCGGGAATTTGTTCTTGAATCAGCTATAACAACGACTAAGTTTGGAACTTTTTCGGCGAAAGTATCCATTAAGTCATTAAGGTCCCATTCCGCCACATGACATCCGTCACGATGAAATAAACCCAGCTTATCACCAATAATGCTAAGATAAAGGCCTTGAGGATTCGGCTCATTTGATGCTGTACAATATAAGGCTTTCCTGCCAGTCGTATCAACGTAGCCATATCTTTCTATAAGCTCGCTTTGCTTGATTTTCCAAGCCCCTCGATTGAAAGTGAAAATAGTGATTCTATTTGAAACCCCTCTTCGTTGAGATTTGAGCTCAACCTCTTCGAGATCAGGTCCTGATAAATTGTTTTCCTTCAGCCCAATCGACTGCTCTAAAGTACGCCCCACCCCCGTATTTCCTTTTCTAACGGTCTCAATATATCCTCGTTTCTTCAATTCCTTGAGTCGCTTTTTGAATTCGTCCAATTTCATAGCATATACCTACCTTAAAAGATAATTAGGAAAATCAAAATCACATTTTCCGAAAATACCATAAAATTTTATCTGAGTCGCTCGTAACATATTTATCCGAGGCCACCTGCGCCATCTTGCCGTTGACCGAATATATCCAGCCGAATTGGTCGCCCGACTCAATCGAATCGATCGCCTTGATAAAAACGCCGCCCGGCATTTTTCTATATTCTATTTTGTATTTTTCCTGTATTATTTCGAAGACGGTTTTTCCGGTTTGTCCTCTCAATTCTATAATCAGGCTATCCTGCGTTTGTGCAGAAGCGGGATGGTTCATTTTTGCGTCCTTGGAGTCGCTACAACCCGAGATTCCGAAGGCAATCGCCGAAAACGCTATGACCGAATATCCCATAATAAATTTAAGAGTATAATTTTTCATTCGTGTGTCCTGACTGGCTCAAAGATATGCCAATCCTATGTCAATGTCAAAGATTTGGTTTTTGGGGCTGTTTCGAAACAAAAGAGTATCCCAATCGTAGAATTTTAATGGCCGGTTCATTAATGAACTCGAATGAACTCGATATGGAATTTGGATCATTTTTGGGAATTGCCATTACAATTTTTGTTGAAAATATCTTTTAATCAACTTAATTAAAAATATGGACTTTGGAAAAATCATCGCCCGCTCTCTAAAGATCTCCTGGAAATACAAAACACTCTGGGCGCTCGGATTCTTCGCTTCGTTTATTGGCGGAAGTAGCGTGTTTATCGGCAAAGATCATGAAACACGCGCCAGTGACTTTGTTTCTCAGCATCCCTGGCTTCTTGCTATTATTATCGGATATATTATTCTTCTGCTTCTTTTCTTTTTGATCATGCACTTAATTTGCACCGCAGGCTTGATTGATGCTGTCTCACGCTTTGAGAAAAACGGCCTGCCCGGACTTAAAGAGTCCTTCAAATCAGGATCGACCTATTTTTGGAAATTTCTATCACTTTGGCTCATGGCCATTGTAATCGCCATTGTCTGTTTCGGCCTGGCTGCGCTTCCAATAGCGCTGACATTCTGGGCTTCCGTCACGGCTGGTTTTCTGTTTCTGGTCATACTCATTCCTCCCGGTTTTGTGATTATTTTCTTCCTCTTTTCAATCTATTCGTTGGCCCAGCGGGAAATTGTCATCGGCAACTGCCATTTATTTGAAAGTATTCGCAATGCATTCCTATTGCTGAAAAAGAATATCCGAAGAAATCTGATTGTTTTCCTTGTTGATTTTATCACCGCCCTGATATTATTTTCGCTGAATACTTTTCTGCTATTGCTCTTTGCGATTCCCTTGATTCTGATGGCGATTCAATCGACGGCGGCCGTTATATTGCTTCTTCTCGTTGAGGTCCCAATATTCATTCTGATTGCCATATTGCTTACCGGATTTTTTGGCGCATTCATGAATTCGCTTTATACTGTCTTTTATATGGAACTGAAAAAAATGGCGACTCCCGCTGAATCTCCCGAAATCTCATCAGATAAAATAGCCGGTGAATTATCATAGCCGCCCACAATTATCTCTTGATTTACGCACAGTTTTTTCCAACTTTATCCCTTATGAGATTACCCCGGTTCTCGAAAATTCTGTCGCATAATATATTTATGGCGCTGGCGATAATGGCTTTCGCCATGCCAATAGCTTCACAGGATGCATCAGAACCAATCGCCGACTCGAATTTGTCTATTGATGCACTAAGTCTTCCAAAGATTATCTTTGAGACGGATAATTATTATTTAACCAGAGCTTTTTACCCGGATTATGCCGCCGGAGATTATGATTCAAGGCGGGAAATTTTAATCCTCCAAGAAAGAAGCGCCCCGTTGATTGCCGTCTGGGATTCACTTGGCGGGGCTGTTCTCTCTGCAATCAGCTCGCTGTCCGGCATTCCGTGGCATGAGCAGTCAATAAAGATTCATCTTATGAAATATATGCCGGTCGCAGGCTTGTATGAGCCTCTGGCTATGCCGGTCGAGGGGATAAAAAGCGGAGGTAGAATTGAAGCGGCTCCGTCGGGGTGGTTCCAATTCCTTCAGTTGGTTCAATATCTTTCAGGAAGAAATCTGCTTCAGACGCGGAGTTCGGATTCCGGATTTTCAACGGTAACTGATCACCCTCTGCTTGAGCCGGGGACATATCGTTTTGATGTTATGGCTCTTACATTGGCGATCGCCTGCGCCAAAGAAGTTGTTCCGTCGGATACCCTTGCTGACATTTTCAATTCAGATCGATGGAAACGGTACAATCCTGGGTGGGAAATCTATAAAGAATATCTCAAGAGCAAATGGCCTCTCTCCGCGGAAATGCCTCTTCTTTCATACATTAAGTCGGAGCCTCGTAATTCCCCTCTGGTGGAGATGACCTCGCCTCCGAAACCGACAGAAGGAGATAATTCCAGGGTCTTGAAAAAGGGCAAAGCTTTACCATCAGTCGGAAAAGGAAGGCTGGGATTTTCTGTAGTGCGCGGACGAGGCGGCTATCTGGATGTGGTATTTATCGATAGCCAAAGATTAGCATACGCCTGCGGATTGCGCGGCGGCGATAGAATTCAACGAGTGAATGGCGAGTTGGCCAAGAATGAGCGAGAACTGATGGCGGAAATTCTGGACAAGCTTGACGCTGACGGAGCTTATTTGTTGATCTCGAGAGACAACCAGACCAAAGGGATTCTTCTTCAGCCTCTACCTGCGCAGGGAAATTGATGTTGGAGGGATAGATGCTATGGAATATGAGGATATTCTTGTTGATTAGAATCAAATAAAGCGGTATTGCTGGAAACATTAAACCGGAGAATGAAAATGAAAGCTATTATAGTATATCAATCCGGGTACGGGCATGTGGAGCAGATGGCAGGGAAGGTCAAAGCGGGGCTTGAAACAGATAATTCTGAAGTCAGGATGACCAAGGCCTCGGAAACCGATCCGGCGGATTTGATTGAATACGACATTATAATTCTTGGGTCGCCTGTTCGCATGGGTTCGATTGGAGCGGAAATGAAAACCTTTATAGATAACACCGGCGGTTTGTGGCTCCGCTCGGCGCTTAATGATAAAGTCGGTGGCGTCATTGTCTCGGGAGGCGGTTTTAATTCGGGATTGGAAATGACCCAGCATGCCCTCTATTCTGCGCTGATGGAACTGGGGTTGGTCTTGATTGGATTCCAGGTGAATATGCCCGGTTATGGGCTCGGCGCCAATCAATGGGGGCCTTATGCCAAAGTTGGAAATGACGGCAAAGATGGTCCGACCGAGCATTGCCTTCTGGCCTGTTTTGAGTATGGCAAACGGCTGGCAAAAATTGCCAAACTTATAAGAGCCTTGTAGGTCAGTCGCCGTCGGCCCGATTATGTCTGAACTTACGCCCATCCTCTCCCATAAGATTTTTCTATGGGTCGGATTTAATCTGCTGGTTCTGGTAATGCTGGCGATCGATCTGGGGATTTTCCATCGCAAAGATCATAAGATATCTATGAAAGAAAGTTTAATCTGGAGCGTGGTCTGGATTATCGTGGCGCTCATTTTCAATATTGGCATCTATTTGTGGAAGGGGCCGGAGGTTGGACTGCAATTTCTGACAGGATATTTAATTGAACGTTCACTAAGTATCGATAATATTTTTGTTTTTCTTCTGATTTTTTCATATTTCAGAGTCTCAGAGCAGTACCAGTACAAAGTCCTGTTCTGGGGGATTCTCGGGGCTCTGATTCTACGGGGTCTTTTTATTGGGGTCGGGACATTGCTCATCGCCCAATTCCATTGGATTCTATACATCTTCGGCCTGTTCCTTGTCATTACGGGTATAAGAATGGCGTTCGGCAAGGATAAAGAAATCGAGCCTGAGAAGAATCCAGTACTTAGACTTGTTCGCCGGTTTTTTCCGATCAGCGACCGTTACGAAAATGGCAATTTCTTTGTCAAGAATAAAGGGAAACTAATCGGGACGCCATTGTTTGTCGTACTTGTGGTGGTTGAAACGACTGACTTAGTCTTTGCATTAGACTCTATCCCGGCGATATTCGCCATTACTCTTGATCCGTTTATAGTATATACTTCCAATGTATTCGCCATTCTTGGCCTGCGGGCGCTTTATTTTGCTCTGGTCGGGTTGATGCAGGCATTCTATTATCTCAAGTATGCTCTCGGCGCCATCCTTGGCTTTGTGGGCGTGAAGATGCTAATAGCAGATTTTGTCAAAATTCCCTCTTCAGTTGCATTAGCTGTTGTTGCCGGGCTGTTCCTGATTGCAATAATTGCTTCATTGATTCTTCCAAAGAGAAAGTCCGACGAGGAAGAGCAGGCATTATAGCTTCACCCGCGGATAATCATATTGACGATATCTTTTCGGAGAAGGATGCCGACCAATCTGCTTTCTTTGACCACGAAAACTCTGCGAAGGTCTTTGGATATCATCAGCGCGGCCACCTCAATTATTGAAGTTTCCATCGCCGCAATTTTATGATTGGTCTTGTAAAGCTGAGACACTTTAATCTTATCTTCGACCCGCAATAACTCTTCAAAAGGCTCGACCTCCCTTGAATAATCAAGGTTGGTTATAAGCGCCTCATAGTCGGGGAGAGCGGCCTGAATTATGTCTTTATCGGTAATTTGGCCAAGGAGATTTCCCTGTGAATCAACCACGGCCAGGGCTGAAAGACGATGTTTAAACATTAGGTTCGCTACGGTTTTCAGTGAATCGTCGGGTGTGACTGTGGCGACATCTCTCCGCATAATATCTTTGACGGTGAGCTCTTTTTCCGCCCTGACTCCGCTTTGCCAGATAATGTCAACCACTTCAGAGCAGTTTTGAGCCGCTATCAACTTGTGAAGTTTTCCTTCCGTGCGGGCGAAAGTCGCGAAAGCTGAGAGTGTCTGCAAATACAGTTTGGAAATATTTGATGGGGTTAGTAAAAGCGCCACCACCGATACCGGAATATTATCGGGCGTTTTTCCCTGCAGGCCTTTTTTGGAAATACCCAGCAGGATATACATATCATCGACTTTGTCGGTTCGGGCATGGGGAAAGGCAAAGCCTCGGCCATATGAAGTATTCTCCACTTCTTCTCTTTCAAGAATCAACTCCCTGATGGCGCCTATGTCTGCCGAGGGATTATCATTCTTCAGGAGTTCGAGTAATTCTTCTATGGCAGATTCCTTGGTTGTTGCTTTCAGGTCATTAATTATGAAGCTTTCTTTGAGCATGTTGGCCAGACGCATAGAGAAGTCAAACCTCCCCTATAATTTTTTTTTGTAGCCGGCCTATAGTGGGGGGAGAGACGATACCTCCGGAGACAATCAGCTTTATTCCTTCTTCCACCGTGATATCAAGACAAATAACATCCCCTTCCGCAACAAATACAACAATGCCGGTCATCGGGGTCGGCGTGGAAGGGATGAAAACTCCAATTAACTTGTTTTCGCCTTCCTGTCCCCCCTGGAATTTAATTTTGGCAGTAGCAAAGCCGACGGCGTATACTCCTTTTCGGGGATACTCGATCATTACAACTTCCTTGAAGGTCTTGGCGCTGGGCACTGTCATGGCCTCAATCAATTGCTTGGCCGCGAGATAGAAGATTCTAATGACCGGCGTCTTGGCGAGCACACTATCGCCAAATCGGATGAGGCCCGCGCCGATGAAATTTCGAGTCAGGATTCCGGCGATTAGAATAATTAGGATGGTGGCGATAATGCCGAGACCGGGGATATTATGTTTGATGAGCCTAAATATCAGCGGGGAAAGGATACCATCTACCGCCTCAAACAGGAAACGCAAGACTATATAAGTTAGAATAAGCGGAACCACAACCAGCACACCGGAAAAAAACTGGCGTTTGATAATATCCCAAATTATTCGCAGAACCGACATTTTCCCGCCCATCTGTTAAAATAATCGACTCTTTTCACCAATTATATAGTCTGCGGAAGATTATCTGTCAACAGATTTGCTTAAAGTTAATTAGAATGCGAAGACTTTGGCGGTCTCAAGAGCAAAATTAAAAATAGAACCCGGGAAAATTCCGAAGATTATTACTCCGATTGCGCCCATGAGAAGAACAATCTGGGCGGGCAGGGGAGGTTTTATCTTAATTTCCGAATTGTCCGGCGCAAAATACATCATTTTGATAACATTGGTATAATAGTAAAGCGAGACTACGGCCGCCAGAAGCGCTAAAATTACCAGCCATGTATATCCTGCCTGAACTCCCGCGGCAAAGACCAAATATTTGGCTGCAAAACCTCCCAGCGGCGGTATTCCGGCCAGCGAAAGCAGGAAAATACTCATATAGGCGGCAAGGCCGGGGGATGATTTTGAAAGGCCAGAATAACTGATGATACTGTCAGAGCCGGTCTTGTCGTTGAATATTGTAGCGACAGCAAAGGCTCCCATATTTGCAAACAGATAGATAAACATGTAATACCCAACGGACGCGATACCCATCTCTGAGGCCGCAAGCATCCCGATCATCACGTATCCTATTTGAGCAATTGAGGAATAAGCCAGCATCCTTTTAATATTCTTCTGCCTTAAAGCGGTGATATTTCCGATTATCATTGCCGCCGCCGCCAGCGCCGCTAAAATTATTCCCCAGTCGAGCGGTCTCATGACATCAGTGGCAAAGGCGATCAAACCATTGACAAATATTCGAGCGAAAGCGACAATACCGGCCGCTTTGGAACCGACCGACAAGAATGCCGTAATGGGAGTCGGCGCCCCTTGATATACATCCGGCGCCCACATGTGAAAAGGCGCCAGCGCTAATTTAAAACCGATTCCGGCAATCACCAGAATCATGGCCAAAATCAAGCCCGGCCCGATTTTTCCATAAGACAAAAATACCAAAGATAGATTTATCTTCATAGCGACGATATCTGTTGCGCCTGTCAGCCCATATAGCAGAGACAGGCCATATAATAATATCGCCGACGAAAAAGCTCCGACAATAAGATATTTGAACCCCGCCTCGACTGATAATTTGTCGTCTTTATAGAATGAAACAAGAACATAAAGCGGAATGGTAGTGAGTTCGAGACCGACATAAAGGGTAATCAGTTCGCTGGCCGATGACAGAAACATCATCCCGACAGTTGAAAGGAGAATCAACCCGTAATATTCGCCTCGATGATTATGAATTTTTTCGGATCCAATTCCAAATGATGACCCCACTGCCATAAAGGCAGAACCAAGAAATATCACCTTGAAAAATATCGCCAGCTGATCGGATTGGAACATCCCGTTGAATAGAATCCCGCCATTATAGATAGCCAGCAGAAGGCCGGTGATGGCAAGTCCGGCCATAGTAAGATAGCCAAGCTCATTGGGATTTCTTCTTTTAGTTCCCAAGTCATACGTGAAGACAAAAAGCGCCCAGACAAATAGAAAGATTTCAGGAGCTAATAATTCCCATCTCATGTCGGCCATATTCATTTGTCCTACCGTGCCATCAGATTGACCAAATTTTCAAGCGTGGCGCGCATCATATTTGAAAGCGGCGAGGGATAAACGCCGACAATTATGGTCAGTACTGCCAGAGGGGCGACACATATGATTTCCCTTAAATTTATCTCTGTCAATGCTCCCCATTTGGCTATGTTGAATTCGCCAAGAAACATTTTCTGCACCATTCTCAGCATATATCCTGCCGTCAGCGCCACACCAAGAACTGCCAATGCAGTGATTATCTTAAAACTGGAGAATGAGCCGACGAATACCATGAATTCGGATACAAATCCTGACATTCCCGGAAGACCCAGTGATGCCATCGAGAATAGCACCATTAATCCCGTATAAACAGGGATCTTTACTCCCAAACCGCCAAAGGCGGCAATTTCGCGAGTATGGGCGCGGTCATATAAAACGCCCACCAAAAGGAACAGGGCGCCGGTTATGAGTCCGTGACTGACCATCTGAAACATGCATCCCGACAGAGCTGTCACAGAGGAAAACGCTCCAAGCGCAAGCATGCAATATCCCATATGCGAAACGGAGGAATATGCCACCATCTTTTTCAGATCCTTCTGAGCCATCGATACCAGTGCGCCGTAGATAATGGCAATCAGACCAAGCAATGCAATTGGTATCGAGAAATATCTTGTTGCCACGGGAAACATCGGCCACGACACGCGTAACATGCCGTAGGTTCCCATTTTCAGCAAAACGCCGGCAAGGATGACGGAAACGGCGGTCGGCGCTTCCACGTGAGCATCAGGCAACCATGTATGGAACGGCCAGACCGGAACCTTGATGGCAAAAGCGATGAATAAGAAAACAAAGCAGAATAACTGCAGGTTGTGGGCCATTCCCGGAGCGGTTTTTATAAGCTCCATAATATTTAAAGTGTGCGGGTCGTTGGTGAAGTATAGAACCAATATGGCCACCAGCATAAAAATGGAGCCGAACAGGGTATATAGAAAAAACTTTATCGCCGCATACTCTTTCCTTGGGCCGCCCCATATTCCGATGAGGAAATACATTGGCACCAGCATAACTTCCCAGAATACATAGAAAAGAAAAAAGTCAAGGGCGCTGAAAACCCCCATCATTGCCGTCTCAAGCAGGAGGAAGAAGGCGAAGTATTCTTTAACCCGAATTCGAATATTAAATGACGCCAGAATGGAAAGGAAAGAGAGAAGGCCGGTCAGAAAAATCATTGGGACCGAAATGCCGTCAACGCCAAGATAATATTGAGCGCTGATCGCCGAAATCCAGCTGAAAGGTCCTTCGGCATAAGCCATATTTGCCGAGGATGAATAATTGAAATAATAATCATAGGTCAAGTAGAAAGATAGAATCATCGAAATGAAAGAGAAAAAGGCCGATGTCCAGCGAATGGCGGCCAACCTCTCCTTAGGCAAGAACAGTACTGTCAACGCTCCAACTAAGGGAAAGAATATCGTATAACTCAAAAGTCCCATATATTACTCCATCCTCCTAATCTTCAATATTAGCTTCCGCCTTGATCCGGCCCGTCCTGACTACTCTTGCCAGCAGTCTGGAAATCAACATGATAATCAGTCCCGCCAGATAGTAATAAAAACCTTCAGGAGTGACTCGATATATGACAATGCCGATAGCGGCGGCGATTATCGTAAGGGCGTAAAACTGCACCGAGCCATTTTGAATGTACTTTAACAACCATGCCCCTGCCATACAGACATATCCCGTCCCGTTGACCGCTCCATCAATAATATGAACATCAAACCACTGCTTGACATCAGACCATTTCACGGTTAGCCATCCGGAGAAATTCACCAGCCCGTCGATCACATTGGCGTCAAACCACCAGAGGGCGTCAGTTATTCTCAAAAGAGGCTTTATTATTATGGCATTATATATTTCATCGAAATAATATTTATTATAGAGCAAAGTATAAATCGGTTTGAAGCGATCCGCGATGGCATCGGCAGAAATTTTTCTCTTACAATAGATCATGTAGGAAAATCCGATTCCCGACAGAGCAACGACCGTTGACACGATCATTAGAATATATGACGGCTCGGCGTGATGCACCTTCTCATGAAATACAAACGATGAGAATCCATGCGACAACCATGGGAGGCCCACCCATCCGGATACAACCGAAAGAAAGGCGAGAAACATCAGCGGCCATGTCATCGAATTAGGCGATTCATGCGCATGAAGGTATCTTTCTTCATTGCGCGGCTTACCGGTGAAAGTAAGGAATGAAAGACGAAACATATAAAATGCGGTCATAAAAGCGATCAGAAGCGCAAAAAACATGAATACCGAATGTCCCTGAGCGGCGGCGATGATCTCGTCTTTTGACCAGAATCCGGAAAGAGGGAATATTCCGGCGATAGACAGACAGGCGATAAAAAACGTAATTGAGGTTCTCTTCATTTTCTTTGAAAGCCCGCCCATTTCCTGAATATCGTTAGTATGTACGGCATGAATCACGGAGCCGGCTCCCAAGAAGAGAAGAGCCTTGAAGAAGGCGTGATTCATCAGATGAAAAGTCCCGGCGACAAATCCGGGCGAATGATGACCATGTGCCGAATCGACGCCATACAACCCCAGCGCCATTATCATATATCCCAGTTGGCTGACTGTCGAATAAGCCAGTACTCGCTTGATATCGTTTTGAGTTAGCGCAATCGATGCCGCCATAAATGAAGTTATCAATCCAATAACGGCAACAACCATCGAGGCTTCCGCCGAACCGACAAAGAGGGACATCGCCCTCGCCACAAGATAAACGCCGGCGGCGACCATCGTAGCGGCATGGATCAAAGCCGAAACCGGCGTCGGGCCTTCCATGGCATCAGGCAACCAGACATGCAATGGGAATTGAGCCGATTTACCGACCGCCCCGCAGAAAATAAGAATTCCGGCGGCAGTTAATACGGCAGGGGAGAGGGCGCCCGAAGCGACTTTTTCGAAAACCTGTTGATAGTTTAAAGTCCCGGCATAGACCGCCAATATTAGAATTCCGACAATAAAGCCCAGATCGCCAATACGGGTGGTGATGAAGGCTTTCTTGCCGGCATCAGCCGCTGATTTTTTCTCAAACCAGAATCCAATCAAGAGATAACTGGTGAGTCCCACCAATTCCCAGAAAATAAATATCATGAAGAAGTTGTTGGCGATGACCAAGCCCAGCATCGAGAATGTAAACAATGATAAGTAAGAGAAATACCGACTAAACCGGGGGTCGCCGTGCATATATCCCAGAGAGTAGATCTGGACGCAACTACTGACGATAGTCACTACCATCAACATCACCGCAGTTAGAGGGTCGATATACATTCCCAACTCAAGATGCAAAGCGGGATGAGAGATAAAAGTGACCATCTTTTCCACAGGTTCGCCGTTGCGCGCCAGCATCTGCATCAATACAAAGAGCGAATGGACAAAGCCGGTGAGAATCATCCCTATAGATAGATAGGAAGACAGCTTCTCGTTCCACCTCGTGAAAAAGATAATCACGACGAAAGCGAAAAGAGGATAAAACGGTATTAAAAAAGCATTTTCAAGCATATTACCATTTCATAAGATTTATATTGTCCACATCGATGCCGCGCCAGTTGCGATACAGAAGAAGAACGATCGCCAGTCCGACAACGGCCTCGGCGGCGGCAATGACAATCACAAAGGTGGCAAAGATTTGGCCGGTCAAATTATCAGGTCCGATATATTTATTAAATGTCACCAGATTTATATTGGCGGCATTAAACATCAATTCCAGAGACATCAATATCCCGATGGCATTGCGCCGCGTAAGCACGCCAAAGATCCCGATGGCAAACAGTATCGCCGCCAGCGCCAGATATTGAAGCATCTCCTATGCCCCTTCCTTTCTGGCCAATACCACCGCTCCGATAAGCGCCGCCAATAGCACCACGGAGACTACTTCAAAGGGGAGGACATATTCATTCATCAGAAGTTTGCCTATAGTCAGGGTATTATTCTCGGGAAGCGGCTTATCGACTATCCTCCAGACTGTATTGGCAAGCGAGCCAAGACTGGCGAGAAGAAATCCGGCGCAAACAAATACGCCGATCATCACCTGCTCGTTGCTCTGACTTATTTTCTTTGAAGCCAACTGCGAGGTCAGCATGATGGCGAATATTATCAGAATGGAAATTGCCCCGACATATATCAAGACCTGTACTGCCGCCAGAAATTCGGCATTCAGCAATATATAGATACCAGCGACTGCGAATAAAGTTAGAATCAGAAAGAGCGCCGAATGGAATATATTTCTAAGAGTCACCACATAGATAGAGGATATAATTATAATAAATGAGAGTAAGTAGAAGACCAATTGTGATGCATTAGCTTCCATTACTTTTCCCCTTCTGGCTCAACTTTATCAACGATTTTCGGCTTCTTTTCAGACACTGGAATTGCATCAGCCTTCCCGGATTCAATCACATGCGCTTTCCCCGTGGGCGTTTCTGCGGGATTCGCCGCAATTGTTGGCTTGGGCGCGGGCTTGGCGACAGCCGGTCTTGCCTCCGGCTTCTTTCGTTCGATTTTTTCGTACGGCACATCGCGGCCTATTTCCTGCAATTTTGCAATATGCCAGACCAGGTCTTCCTTTTCAAAGGTAGAGAATTCGTACTTTGGCGCCAACTTTATTGCCGCGAAATTGCAGGCTTCTTGGCATAATCCGCAGAAACAACAGAGCCCGTGGTCAACTATGAAGTCCTTAAGAATCCGTTTCCCCTTTTCATCCTTGTCATATACTATCTTAATTGCGGCCGTCGGACATGATCGCTCACACAGCAAGCATGTGGTGCAATTCAACTTACCCGTTTCCTTGTCGGAAAGAAGCGTCACAATGCCGCGCGAACGTTCCGGCATCTGCCATTTTTCGGTTGGATACTGGATAGTAATTGCACGGCGACCGAGATGTTTGCCTGTCGTCAATAGTCCCAGAGCCAGATTTTTTATAGCGTCAATCAACTTTTTCACCAGTTAAACCACCTCGAATATTTCATAAATCCGGCGATAATCAAATTCGCAAACGATATCGGAAGCAAAAATTTCCACGAAAACTCCATCAACTGATCTACCCGCAGACGAGGATAAGTCCAGCGGAACCACATCAATACAAATACAATAAACAGCGTCTTAATCATAAACCACATCCATGATGGCAGAAATGGCCCCTGCCAGCCGCCGAGGAAGAGAGTGGCGGCAATTGCTGAAATTGTAAAAAGGTTCACAAACTCGGCGAAGAAGAACATTGCGAATTTCATACCGGAATATTCCACATTAAATCCGGCCACTAATTCCTGCTCGGCTTCGGGAAGATCAAAGGGGGTGCGGTTGCTTTCAGCCGTGCCGGCGATTAAGTATATCATGAATGCTATTGGGCCGAATGGGAGGCGGAAAATGTACCACTGATAGATTTTGGCCTGCGAATTGACTATGTCCATCATCGACATCGAGCCTGCAAACAGGACGACAGAGAGAACCGCAACTACCATTGGAACTTCATAACTAACCACCTGCGCCGCCGAACGCATCCCGCCTAATAGGGCATATTTGTTATTTGACCCCCACCCCGCCATAAGAAGCGAAATAATAGTGAAAGTCGTGATAGCGATAATAAAAAGGATACCGATATTCAGGTCAGAAACAATTAACCCCTTGCCGAATGGCATTACCACGTAGGCGGTGAAAGCGGCGGTCAGGGCGATAATCGGCGCCCAGAAAAAGACGGGGCGATCGGCCGTTGCCGGAGTGATATCTTCCTTTTGGATTAATTTAATCATGTCAACGATAGTTTGAAGCCATCCGTGCCAACCGGTCCGCATTGGGCCAAATCTTTGCTGGATATGCGCCGAGACTTTTCTTTCCCACCAGACGAGGAAAAGAGCTGTCACGGCCAAGAATGTAAATACAATCAACGCCGAGGCGACAAGGGCAATCAAGTCCACCGCGAGTTGCGGCAATCCTGATTTTGCCAACATCTCATAGAGATATTTAAATATGCCGGCTATTTCCATTATCTGTCCACTTCCGGCATGATTATATCCATTGAAGCCATTACCGCCACGAGGTCGGCGATCTTTCCACCCTTGACTATTTCAGGCATCACCTGCAGATGATTATATGAACCACCTCTCATTTTTACTCGAAGCGGCTTTTTGGAATCGCCCGGTGATTGAATGTATATCCCCATTTCACCGCGGGAATTTTCAATTCGGCTATATACTTCACCTTTGGGTGGTTTAAAATTGGCCGAAACTTTTGTTTTTATTTCCCCGGAAGGAAGCTGTTCAAGCGCCTGCCTCACAATTCGGCTTGACTGCCGCATTTCTTCGATTCGTAGGAGATACCTGTCATAGCAATCCCCCACTTTCCCTGTCGGTATATTAAAATCAAATCTATCATAGATCGAATAGGGATCATCTTTTCTGATGTCGAATTTTATGCCGGAGGCTCGTAAGACCGGACCGGAAACCCCGTAGGAAAGCGCCATTTCCCGGGGCAAAATCCCTACGTTCTGATTGCGAATCATCCAGATTGGATTTTCATTTAAGAGCTTCACATAATCTTCAATTTTGGCGGGGAATTTATCCAGAAATTCCTTCGCTTTAGGAATGAATTCGGGTGGGACATCTCGGGAGACGCCGCCGATTCTGATATAATTGTATGTCAGCCTCTGGCCGCAGGTCATCTCAAACAGGTCAAGAATATCCTCCCTCTCCCTAAAACCGTAAAGAAATGGGGTAATAGCGCCGAGGTCAAGCGAAGTCGTACCAAACCATATCAGATGGCTTGCAATACGATTAAGTTCCAGCATGATGACCCGCAGGTACTCCGCTCTTTCCGGCGCCTGAATTCCAGCCAGTTTCTCGGTTGCAAGGCAGAAAGCATATTCGCAGGACATGGAGGTGCAATATTCAAATCGATCAAGTATAGGCAAGCACTGAGGATAAGTTCGATTCTCGCAAATTTTCTCGAGAGCGCGATGGAGATACCCGATATATGGCACAGCTTTCACCACTACCTCGCCGTCCATGGTCAACAGAAACCGGCAGACCCCATGCGTTGATGGGTGATGCGGCCCCATGTTGACCAAGAATTCTTCGGTATGAAGAGCTTTCGTCGTCGTCACAGCTCAGGCATCCTGACAAAATCGGGGGCGTCCCAGTTTTTGCGCATCGGAAACCCTTGATTCCAGTCATCAGGGAGAAGGAAACGGGTCAAATTCCCGTGATTTCTGATGTTTATTCCAAAAAGCTCCCATACTTCACGTTCATGCCAGTTGGCGCCCGCCCAGAATTCCTGGATGGAATCTATCTCGGCGTTTTCATAGGGCATTGTTATCTTGAAATCAAATCGGATTCGATTTTTTGTCGAGGCGACAGAATACACAATTTCAAATAGGTCTCCGGTATCGACCGCCGCGATATTGCAAAGGAAATCAATCGCTAATGTATCATCAGCCTTAATGGTTCTACAGAATTCAAGGAGATTTTCTGCTTTGAGAATAAAAACCGGTTCAGCTTTGCCGGTATCGAGCAGTTGTAGCTTATCCGAAAATCTATCCAGCAGATATTTTGTCAGTTCAGTGCGGTCCATCTAAGAAGAAATTCAACTCCAATCGGCCAATTTTTGCTTTTTCACTTTTTTCTGAAGAGTCAGGCAACCTTCAAGAAGCGACTCCGGTCGGGGAGGGCATCCGGGGATATAAACATCAACCGGAATAATATGGTCAATTCCCTTCTCCACGGAGTAACTGTCATAATAAAAAGGCCCGCCCTTTATTGTACATCCGCCCATGGCGATGACATACCGAGGCTCGGCCATTTGATCGTAAAGAAGCCTCAAGCGCGGAGCCATCTTCTTAGTAATAGTGCCTGCGGCGATAATCAAGTCTGATTGACGAGGCGAAGCGCGGAAAATCATGCCGAGACGGTCAAAATCGTACCGTGATGCGCCGGTTGCCATAAGTTCGATGGCACAGCAGGCGGTCCCAAATAAGAGATACCAAATCGAACTCGCGCGGGACTGGCTCAAAACATAATCCAAAGATGTAGTCAAAATCCCGCCGCCCGGAAATTTCTCCAGATAGATCGGTACCTCTTTAATCAGACCCACTTAAGCGCTCCCTTCTTCCATGCGTAATACAAGCCAAACATGAGAACGCCAATAAATATTATCATCTCGAACAGGGCATAAAATCCCAGCTGTCCGAAGGCTACCGCCCAAGGGAATAGAAATACGGCTTCCACATCGAAGATCACGAATATCAGCGCGAAGATATAGAAACGGTTATTAAACTGAATCCAGCCGTTCCCGACTGGTGGTTCCGCGCATTCATAATTTTGATTTTTTTCTTTGTAAGGGTGCGCCGGGCGGATTAGGCGGGAAAGAAAAAACGTAAAGAGGACCAATCCTATTCCAACAAATAAGAACACCAGCGCCGCGGCATATTCAGACATTTTATCTCAACCTCATTCTCATCTTCGCCAAGCGGACTTTGTGATAAGAATCACAAAATAAAGCAACAAAAAACCTTCTCATTCTTTATTTGTCAAGAAGTTTGTGGAATAAAAATGGGAAATGATAGTCGGACAATAATTTATTGCCTGCCAATTTCACTCATGATGTCTGAGATAAATCGAGTCATCGGTCTAACATATCCAGACATTCCTGGATGCTTTGAAGCGCTGGCAAAGCGAGGGCTGCTGTCGGGCAAGTAGAATATGGCCCTGTAACTGCCCATTTCTGTCAGTTTTTCGTCGGATAAGTCAGAGTCATAGGTTATCAAGTGCCATAATTGCTTTATCTTATGCCGATTCAACAAATCTAAATTATCCGTATAGGCCTGTTTCCATCTTTCCCGCAGAGTCCTTTTGCATGAGATACCAATTATCCATCCATCTTTGGATCTTATCCATTTGTCTATTTCCAACCCGGTCGTAAAATGTTCAGGGGCATCGACTGTGGGAATATTGAAGAATTCGAGAATCAATGATGAGACATTTTCGACACCTCTCCCAGCCCTGCCTTTTCTCTTTTGACCCAAACGTCTTTCGAATTCCTGGCAAAATGCTGTAAGGATAATATTGGCATCGTCGTCCTTAAATCCGGAAGAAAGATAATTCTTAATTTCGGAGAAGCCTTTCACCACTTGAATTCTCTCTGCACTCAAACAACCTTTAACACCAAGATCATCCCACAGATTGATGATTTCAGCCAGAGCGGATGTACCCTTTGACTTCATAAGGGAAGTTACAATTGCTTCTCCGAAGATTCGATCATCACTCGGGATAAGAGTTATGGCATTGTTTATCGGTATAATGATTCTCTCGCAGGTCAATATGAAAACCTTCAAATCATCCACGCCGTCAATCTTATTTGATAAATCAAGAATGAAGCTCTTTGCTTGGCTGCTTTTTTTTGAATCTCGCCGTCCACCCACCAAGCATCTGTCAATCAGTTCTTTGGCCACCAGCACAAGAGCTTTTTCATCATTAAACTGATTCCTATTGTCAATAATCGCTCTTAATCCGCTGACCAATTCACCCATTAAACGATTGTTGGTTCCTATCCCGCCATATTTGTCTGTGTTGATCAGCATCCGGGAGAACCAATAGACATTATCCCACGGGTTTGAAATTAATTGGAGATCGTATGGGGCAACAGGGATTTGCTGAGCGTGGCTCTTGCGACTACGAGGCATTGTCATGGTTTCCAGAAATCGAGAAGATACTCAAAGGTGACGCCCATCGTAATATAATTCGACGGCCATCCAAAGATCCCTATCCGATTAACAATATTTGTTCTATCCCAGATAATGATATTTCGAAGCTCAAAACCGACACTTCTTAGACTATCGATTATTGCCACATGTAATGCAATGCGCTTATTTTCCCACCACATATCTGGGATATTAATAACGCAATGGCCATGTGTTTTCATTGATGGCAGCAACCCCCCAAATATTTTGCCCATCTCCTTAGAATATTCCTCGACTGACAATAATCCGAGATCCTTCGGGTCTTGGCTGTATTGCTCGATTTTCAAATACTGACCATTTTTTCTTTCCTGACCGCGTCGGCTTTTATTTTTCCTTTGTCTGTTTAGTAGATTCGCATAGGGTGGTGATGTAAATATAAGCTTGACTGTTTCTTCCTGCACATACGCTGGTATATTTCGCGCATCGTCGCACACCAAAAGCTGCTTTGTATTATGAAACAAAGACTGATCTTTCAAGCGATTCTTGCTGAGCTCAATGTATTTGGGAAGTAAATCAAACCCTATCGCATTCCGCTCAGTGTCCGCCGCTACAACCAAGGTCGTACCTGACCCCACAAATGGATCCAGAATGAGTTCGCCCTTGTGGCTGAAAAGCTCGATTACTCTACGAGCCATAGAAATAGGGAAAGTCGCAGGGTGCAATTCCTTGTTTCGGATATCTCTCGATTCATAGAAGAATTGCCATACTCCAATCTGCGCTTTTATCCACTCCTTGGCGGTCATACAATTTAGATGATTAGCGGAACAACCGCATGTTTTCATCACATTTAGGTCGGCGATTTCCGCAATCAACTTGTTTCTATCTTGGATTTCCAAATTCGAGTCTGACATATTTGACACTAATCGCATAATTGCCTCATCGTGGTTCATTTTTCAAAATGAGGAAAAACATGTTTGCTGTCAAGCTTTTCGGCCAAAAAGTGATAATGGTAGTCTTGTCAGCTAAGATTATCCATTCCTTGCTTGGGGTGGTTCAGAATTGAATAGGTGAACGGCACAGCGATTGCCACCAATGCCGAAAAGTAGAACACGACCGGAACTCCATACCTCCCGGCAATTAAACCGACCGTGACCCCAGCTATCACCTCCCCTATAGAGCAAGTCAGATTGTATCCTGAAAGGATAGTGGCTCTGCTTTTCGAATTGATATTGCGATTGAGGTGATATGACAAAATGGGGCGGACAATTTCCTTTGCGGCAAAATAGAATATTATTCCGACTACGGCTGGATAGTCCGAAAATCTGGCCGCCGAAAAAAGGGCAAATGCCATCAAAGAAAAACTGGCGGTCAGATATATTGTGAGTCTCTCATAAAATTTGCTGGTTGCTCTGGCGAAGATTACGACCAGTAGAGCCCCCATCGCGGTCATCATGCCATAATAGGATATATCGATGCCTTTAATCTCTGAAAATAGAACTTGCCAGAACTGGTCCGCTCCCTCACTGGCAAGGTTTGCCATTAGGCCTACACAAAATATGGAGAGAATCAATTTATTACTAAAAATCATTCTTGCGATTTCTGGAATCCGATCTGCCTTATCTTTTTTTTCGATTTCAGGCAGTATTTTTTTTGGCTCTTTGAGAAAAAGAGAGACTGGAGCTCCTATACCGAGGCATATTATCGGAACGAAAATATACTGAAGATATTCTCGAGCGATGAGTCCCCCCGCTAACATACCGACGATCATTGTTGCGGTCTTCAAAATTGTCCGATTGGAAAAGAGCCTCGCCAGATGCTTTTCTTTTTGTTTGTCATCCAGCGAATCGACCGCAAGCGCCTCCAATGCCCCGGAAATGAATGTCTCAGCCAATCCGAATATGATTTCCGCAACAAGAAACCCGGAGAAGTTTTTCCAAATGCAAAATACTCCTCCCGAAGTGGCGAACAATATGAAACCAATAATGGTTGAAAGCTTTCTTCCATACCGGTCGGCGAGGATACCGGTTGGGATTTCGAAAAGCAGTACGGTGGCCTCAAATACCGCCGCCAATAAAGCGACCTGAAATAATGTCAAGCCATAATGTCGGAAATAGAGGACATAAACCGGAAGAATCATCGCTCCGGACAGCGAAATCAGCGATTCGAGAAAATAAAAGAGTGTAATATTCCGATTGCTCAAATCAGATAACCGCCACAGCTTCGATCATGATTTTCGCCTCTTTTGGCAGACGGCCTACTTCAACCGTCACTCTGGCCGGCATATCAAGCGTGAAATATTTGGCGTAGACTTCATTGACCGACGTAAAATCAGTGATATTGGTCAAAAAGATTGTCGTTTTCACTACATTTTTCATATCTGCCCCGCCGGCAAGAAGAATCGACTGAATATTTCTTAGAACCTGCTCGGCTTGCTCGGCGGCGGTGACGCCGGTTAATTTGCCGCTTTGAGGGTCGAGCGCTATCTGTCCGGAACAGTATATTGTTGTCTCGCAAGTCACTTTGATCCCTTGTGAATACGGCCCGACTGCGGCCGGGGCATGAGGTGTCTGGATAATCTCTTTCATCGCTTTCTCCATTAGCTACAAATTCATTTTTTCCCATCATAATTTTAGTGGAAGCCGACTGTCAAGATTAAACACTGGGGATATTTTGCCCGCTCTCGGGCGGTTAAAGGAAAATCATGTTGCCGCCGATAGATTTACAGGTATGAATAACGATTTCCTTTTGCAGGAATTTCAACAGGTAGAGCAGAAAGAGCAGGTTATTCGGCCGCCAATGCGGCCTCGAAAAATCAAGCCTATCTGGCGCGAATATCTTGAAGTAGCTCTAATTTCCCTCATGGCCGCGCTTCTCTTAAGAATTTTTGTCGTATCCGCTTACCGGGTCGATTCCCCCTCCATGGAAAACACGCTTTTCGAAGGAGATTATATCTTTGTGAATAAGCTGGCCTATGATTTTGGCTCCCCCAAAATCGGGGATGTGGCTATTTTTAGATCCCCTTTAAATCCGACAAAAGATTATATTAAGCGAATTATGGCTCTGCCGGGACAAACTGTAGAAGTGGTCGATAAGATTCTCTATGTCGATAACCAGCTGGCGATGATTATCCCTAATGCCAAAAACGCCGACCCGAAAATCCTTCCGATGCAATTGTCCTTGAGAGATAATTTCGGCCCGATTCAAGTCCCCTCGGATGAATATTTCGTTCTTGGCGATAACCGTGACAATAGTCAGGATAGCCGATTCTGGGGTTTCGTTCCGGAGGAAAATCTCAAGGGGAAGGCAATCTTCGTATATTGGTCGTGGCAACCCGATCCCAAAGCCCCCCAGTGGAAATTCCCATATATTTTCTCAGCCTTCCAAATGGGTTTTTATTTTATAACTAATTTTCCATCGCAGACTCGCTGGGAGCGGCTTTTCACCGCTCTTTAACGATGCCTCTCTCCCTCTATATTCATTATCCTTTTTGTGCCAACCTTTGCCATTATTGCGATTTCTACAAAATCAAATATTCCCCAGAAATTGAAGGGCGGTATTTTGAAGCATTGAAAAACGAATTGGAGATAGTGGGCGAATCTCTCAGCCCTGACAAAGAGATAGTCGAAACAATATACATTGGCGGAGGAACACCATCTCTGGCCGCTTCAAAGCATCTTGAGAAATTGGTTGAACAGATTAGGAAAGAATTTCGATTTTCAGAAAATATCGAATTTTCTCTTGAAATCAATCCCGAATCCATAGATAGCGAAAAACTTCTTTTCTTCAAAGAGCTCGGTGTCAATAGGCCGGTATTTGGCATCCAGAGTTTCGACGTTCGATCACTTAAACTTCTCAATCGCATTCATAACCTTGAGGATTCCTCCCGCGCCGTCTATCTGGCACGGGGGCTCGGATTCGATAATTTCGGGATTGATATGATTTTCGGCCTGCCGCGGCAGACGACAAGAAATTTAGGTGATGATTTGACTCAGCTCTTGGAACTCGACCCGCCTCACATATCGTATTATCAGCTTACAGTTGAAAAAGAGACAGTATTGGCTATGAAAATAAACAATGGGGAACTGAATATCCCTGATTCCGACCTCTCCGCCGCTATGTATGGCGCTATTACTGCTGAATTGGAAAAGCATAATTATTGGCGCTATGAGATATCGTCATTTGCTCGGTCCGGATTTGAATGCCGCCACAACATCTGTTACTGGGAAGGAGGCGATTTTCTCGGCCTGGGGCCCTCCGCCCACAGTTTTATTGACGGAAAACGGTTTGCCAATATATCGAATGTCACAACTTATCTTGAAAAGCTCAGCCACTCAGAGCGTCCTTTAATCTATGACAACAACAGCATTGATTTGCGCATCAGCGAAACCATTATGCTTGGACTCCGCACTTCATGGGGCATTGATCGCGGTAGTTTCCGGCGACGGTTTGGCATTCCAGTTGAGCAGGCAGTTGACAATGACTCATTGAAAACTCTAATTGATTCCGGGCTCTTAGACCCGGAGGGCGATCATATAAGATTGACCCAGTCCGGTTTCCCACTGGCCGATGAGATAATCCGAAGATTAGTGAAGTAGAGCAGTAAGAGTCTTTGTCGGTTCCAACCCTGACAGGCTCGCGCGACAATGCCTCTTTCTTGGGATTTTCCCAAATAACAGTTTCTTGCAATACTTAATCCCATAAAGTATATTCGGCTGAAATTCATAATAGGAGGATCAATGCTTGCCAAGAAACCTAAGGAATTAAGACACTCCGATCTTGTCTCCAAAATAGATTTCAGCAAACTAAAAATTAAGTCATCTGATGATGCCCCCCCATGCACATCGATTATCGGCCAGGAACGCGCCATAAAATCTATAAAATTGGGCTTAAAAATTGCCAGCCGGGGATATAATATTTTTGTGACCGGCCTGACTGGCACCGGCCGTTCTACCACTATCAAGCATCTTTTGGAAGAACTCAATACCGGAAGACCTGAACTGAAAGATATCTGCTATATCAATAATTTTAGAAATCCGGATAATCCGGTTGCCCTGATTTTCAAAGCGGGCGAGGGGTGGGAATTCAAGCGCGACATGAAATATACTATGACCACTCTTCGGAAATCGATTCCGAAGATATTCATGAGCGAGGACTATAAAACTCGCCGGGGCCGGATCGTTTCTGATTTCTCGGGCCGCCAGAAAGTCTTAATTGAAGGTTTCGAGAAGAAGATGGTTGACAGCGGCTTCGCCATGGTTCAGATGCAAATCGGTTTGGGAATCAGAAATGAAATTCAGCCTCTGGTCGATAAAGAACCGGTCCAATTCGAGCGGCTGGAACGGCTGGTTAAAGAGGGGAAATTCTCCCAGGAAAATCTGGATGAGATTGAGAATAAAATGGAAGGACTCAAAAGGGAGATGAACGCCATTGAAATAGAGACCAGGAAACTGGCTCAGAAACTCGAAACCGCCCTTGAAAAGCTTGATGCCTCCCTTATCGCTCCACTCATAACCGACAAAATTGGAGTCCTGAAAAAAAAATTCCCCGACCCGAAAGTGGGCGCTTATCTGGATGAGGCTATTGAAGCCTTGCTGGGCGATTTGGACCGTTTCCGTGAGGCCGGCCCTCGACGCGGCGAGGAAGAGGCTCCTCCTTTCCGGAAGAAAGAGCCTTTTGAGGAGTTTGCGGTCAATCTTATTCTCGATAACAGCGAAACCGAGCGAACGCCGATAGTTCTGGAAAACTCTCCATCTTACAGGAATCTATTCGGGACCACCGAACGAGTTGTCGATCGGTATGGTTACTGGCGCACCGATTTTTCCAGAATCAAAGGCGGGTCGCTTCTTCAAGCTTCAGGCGGTTTTCTGGTGATTAATGCCATGGATCTATTCACCGAACCGGGCGTCTGGCAACCGCTCAAGCGCACCCTGACGAGCGGAGCTCTGGAGATTACAGGTTATGATCCTTTTTATATGATGGCCGGTTCGGGGTTAAAACCGGAATCTATTCCAGTCAAGATTAAGGTCGTTCTAATAGGCGAGAGGCGCATTTATGATACCTTACTTGAACTTGAAGAGGATTTCAAGAAAATTTTCAAAATTAAAGCTGAATTTGACCACGATATGAAAATGGATGATAAATCACTCGTCTCTTATGCCTCTTTTGTCAGGAAAGTGACCAATACCGAAGAACTCCCGCCTTTCGATTCAAGCGGGCTTGAGGAAATCACGGCCTATGGAAGCCGACTGGCCGGGCGCAAAGACAGGCTTTCAACTCGATTTACCAATGTCGCCGACATTATTCGCGAAGCATCATTTGTCGCCGAGGAAAAGCAACGGAAGAGTGTCACTCGCGAGGATGTCCGGGAAGCTGTCCGAAATCGTATCGGACGGGTCAATCTTATTGAAGACAAAATTCAGGAGATGTATGAAAATAATCTTTACCTGATTGATGTCAAAGGGAAAGCGGTCGGGCAGATCAACGGCCTTTCTGTGTACGATACCGGCGAGCATAGCTTTGGAAGACCGACCCGCCTGACCGTGCGGGTTTCGGTCGGCAGAGCCGGTGTGATAAATATAGAGCGCGAGGCGGAACTCTCCGGACCCATCCACAATAAAGGAGTTTTGGTTCTAAGCGGCTACTTGCGGGGAAAATTCGCTCGGAATAAACCGATGGTGGTGTCCGCTTCAATCTGCTTCGAGCAATCATATAGCGGCGTTGATGGCGATTCGGCGTCATCAACCGAGGTCTATGCTATCCTCTCAGCGTTATCGGGTATCCCGATAGATCAGGGGATTGCCGTGACCGGTTCGGTGAATCAGAATGGCGAAATTCAACCGATTGGCGGTGTGAACCAGAAAATTGAGGGGTACTTTGATGTTTGCAAGGCCAAAGGATTGACCGGAAAACAGGCGGTAATGATTCCGATTCAGAATATCCCCGAGCTCCAGTTAAGGCAGGATGTAGTTGATGCGGTATCAAAAGGGAAATTTCATATCTATCCGGTGACGACTATCGATGAAGGGATAGAAATTCTTACTGGCAAGCCTGCGGGAAAGGAACTGCCCAAAGGCGGCTTTACCCCCAAATCGATTTTTGCACTGGTTGATAAAGCTCTCGACAAAATGGCCAAGCAGTACAAAGCGTCTGCTGAAAGAGAAAACGACCAGCCGGCCAAAAAGAGGAAACCGAAAGAGCAAAAGAAGAAAAAAAAGGAATGATTCCGTGCGCGGCAAAAGCTCAGGCTATCACCCGATAGCAAATCGCCTCAGCGGAAAAAAGGACCGCTTGGAGGGCATTTGCAACCACCCTTGGGCTCGGTATCAAGTCCCAAAGTATCCTTTATCTGTATAGAAGCTTCTTGTAACCCAATCAATTCTTGGCTCCTTTCAAACCCGGCCGACTTTTTCAAGTTTCTCCGATACTGGGCCGATTCCTCGCTCTCATGAGTGTATCTCGAATCAACTGTTTCGGTGGTATGCCCGATAAACCATATTCAGTGTGATACATTCGACACCTCATCGAGGACTGCGTGGATTCGTTCTCTTCGACCTCGATATCTTTGCCATTTATGCGGATGGAGGGAGAGCCAAGGAATTTATTTAAGATGGCGTCATCATTGTCTTTTACATACACAATGTCTATTCCGGTATCGATCTGCAATTCAGAAATAGTCTCGCGTAAGAGCCGTTCAGCCGCCTCGTGATTGGGGCGCCCTTCAAATATGAGCAGTTCTATTTTCATTTACCCTCAATAATGCTTCCTGATTCCTTATGTCTTGCATTCCAGCAGACAACCGCTTCTTGTATACACGCCTCACCTGTTCTATTTTAATATAATATTCTTATATATCATGTTCGCCTGGAAAATAAGATATACAGGTTGGGCGCTAAGAACATGGTCACAAAGATTGTGAGGAGCAAGCCGCCGATGGCGCCTACCGCCATCGGTTGAAGCATGTCTCCGCCTTGTTCGAGGTTAAGGGCCAGCGGTAAGAACCCCACGAGAACCCCCAGCGAGGTCATCAGGCGCGGCCGGAAGCGAATCCGGGCCGCCTTAAGAACCGATTCATACGGGGTTGTATGTTCGTTCCGCCGACTATCTTCGGCATAGTTGAGAAGCAGGACTCCTTCCATGACATTTGCGGCGATGACAACCAGAGCGCCGATGATTACAGTCGCGCCGACCGGAATGCCGCTTACATACAAAAGCGCAACTGAGCCGGATAGCGAAATCGGGATTCCCGCGAGAATATAGAGAGGCAGGCGCAAATCGTTGAACTGAACAACCAAAATGACGAACGCAAAAAAGATCGCAAAGATGAGAATCAGCAATAGGCTATGACGCATTTCGTCCATCATTTGAGCCTGTCCGCCAAACTGCAGTTCATAGCCGGAAGGCTTATCCAGACCCTCAAGTTTCGTCTGTAAGGCCGCTAATGCCGTACCCACGCTGACCCCTTGGGCATCACCGCGCACAATTACTTGCTTGACTTGATCCTCCCGCACGATTTCTACCGGGCCGACTGCCGCAACGACATCAGCAACATCGTCGATGCGGAGATAGCCGCCCTGCGCGCAGGAGACAGTCAGATTTTCAATGGCCTGCTTGGAATTTATGATCTGTTCCGGAACCATCAGCCGCATATTATAATATTCGGCGCCGTCACGATACCGGGTAATCACATCGCCGCCGACTGTGGTTCTCAGTGTGGCCGCAATATCAGCAACTGAAACTCCCAATTCTGCCGCTCGCACCCGGTCGGTGTGGACCTGATATTCCGGTTTGGTCATGTCCATGGAGACATACACATTTTTGAATTGGCCAAGTTGCTGCATAGACTGCGCTACCCTGTTGGCCAGAGCATACAATTGCTGCGGGTCCTGACCCTTGACTTTGACTTCGATATCGGCATCGCCGATTTTGCGGATACCCTTCATTTTCTGTTGCATGACCATTGCTTTGCCCGCAGGCAAGGTCACTTTTGCAAGGCGTTGCTCAAGTTGCTTGATGTACTCTTCAGTCGAGATATTTCGTTTGTCTCGTTCCACTAACTGGATATCCACTTCCCCTTCATTTGCCACCTCATAGGTGTAAAGACCCCAGACGCGACCTCCGACCAGAGTGAAACTATTATCGATAAGCGGGTCACCGGAGATTGCCGTCTCAATTTTGGCCAATCCTTGGTTTGTTTGTTCCACAGACGAACCCGTCGGTAGCCGGAGCTTTACCATCACACGGCCGTCATCCATCTTCGGCAGGAACTCAGTTCCGAGACGAGGCAGCAGGAAGGCCCCGATTAGTAGCATGGCAATAAATATCGAAAGGGTGGCCCAGCGCCGGCGAATCGAAAAAGCAAGCAATTTGCTGTAACTGTCGGTAATCAGTTCAATCAGGCGCTCAGTAAAAGTCAGACGTTCCGGGTGTGCGGCTCGGCGACCCAGCACTAAAGCCATGACAATCGGTGTGACGGCGATAGCCATCACCAGGCTGATTGCCATTACGCAGGCTATGACCAGGATGAGCTCGTGGAATAAAAGGCTGGCGAGACCAGGAACCAGCAGGAAGGGGAGAAAAAGCGCCAGGAATGATAACGTGGCCGCCAATACGGCCGGTCCGACCTGGTGTGTTGCCGTTACAACCAATTTGCTGATCGGCAGATCGGGCTGTTCACGGCGTAGCCGCGTGATATTTTCAATGACGATGATGGAGTTATCCAGGTCAACGGCAATGGCTATGATTAGACCTCCCAGCGAAAAGATATTTAGGGAAAAGTGCGCTAACTGCATCAGGCCAAAGTTTATAAGGAGTGTGGCCGGTAGCGCCCAAATCATGGCGACCACCTGCCGCCAACTCCCCAGGAAAAGGGCCAGGATAATAATTACCAGAAATGCCGCTTCCAAGGCCGCGTTCCGCACTCCCTTTAGGGCGGCGCCGACGTAATCGGCTTGATTTTCAACTATGCCGAAATTGATGCTCCTTGGGATGGTCGGCCTCAATTCGTCGATTCGCTTCGCCACGGCCTTTGAAACTTCAACCGTATTAGCGTCTGCCTGCTTGAGTACACTAACTTTAACCGCCGGACTGCCGTTGTATCGGGTGATGACTCGAACTTCCTCGTGAGCGTCCTCTACCTGTGCGATATCGCTCAGCAGAACCTTGGCGCCATCCGCCTGTGCAATAAGTACATTGCGGATATCATCGAGGGAGCGGTATTCGCCGCTTGTTCGCGCAATATATTCACGGTTGCCTTGCGTAACGCGTCCACCGAATTGTTCGATATTTTCCTGCTGTAACCGCTTGGCTATACCGGCCAGCGTAAGGCGATATTTTTCCAGCGCGTCCGGATCCAAGTGAATCCGGATTTCACGCTTGAGCCCGCCGACAATCTCCGTCCCAGCCACCCCAGTCACAGCCACGAGCTGGTCCTGGAGCCAATCGTCCACCCACGTGCGAAGTTGGGTCAGGTCAAGTTCGGTAGAAGATACGGTCAATTGCAACACCGGCAGTTGTGACGGATCCGCCTTGATAACTACCGGAGGATCTATGTCAGTCGGTAGCTCCCGCGCCACGCGTGCCATCGCCGCCAACGCATCCTGATAAGCAATATCAACATTTACGCCATAGCGGAAATTCGCTTCAAGGGTGTACATTCCCTCAATAGAAGAGGAATACAGGTAGTCGATACCTTCAACTGTCGCCATCTGGCGCTCAATCGGGTCGGCGATGTTCTTGTCGATATCCTCAGCCGTAGCTCCGCGCTGCCATATATGGACTTTAATCAGAGGGTAGGTGATATCCGGTAGCAAATCTACGGGCAGATTTATGAGCCCGTATGTGCCCAGGACAAGCAAGGTAAAGACGATTGCGGCCGTAGCGTAGCGTCGACGAACAGTATATTCGGTGATCTTCATTTGCGTCCGTCCGAAGGCGCTGTCGCATCTTTTTTGGAAGGGCGCTGTCCCGTCGATTTCTGTGAAGCATCACCCGCTGGCGCATTGTCGATGGCCCGTACCTGGCGTCCGTCGCTGAGACCCATGATTCCGGTGACGATCACGGAATCGCCGAACTGAATGCCAGCAATGATTTGCACCCGGCCCGTGTTTTCAATACCTGTGCGGACCATTCGTCGCTGTGCCTTGCCGTCATGGATGATGAATACATTGGATGACCCATCCGACATAGTTATGATCGCTTGGCTCGGAACGACTACGGCCGCGTCAACGAGACCAATCTGCAGTTTCGTTCGCGCAAACATACCGGGCATTAAATTCACATTCCCGGATATCGTAACCTCAACAGTACGTGTATGCGTACGTTCATCGAGGTACGGATAAATGCGCGAGATTGACGCTTGGAAGACGGTGTCAGGATAAGCGTCAAGAGTCACCGATACAGGTGTTTGATGATTTAAGTGTGCGGCATACTGCTCCGGGATACTTATCCGGACTACGAGGCTGGTGGGATCATAGAGTTCGATCAAGGGCTTACGTGGATTGGTATAATTGTAATCTCCCACTTCTGTGAAAAGTCGCGACGCCATACCATCCCACGGCGCGGTCACGGAGAAGTCGCGGGCCGATTCCTGAGCCTTAACCAGCTGTGCCTTCGTCAATTCGAAAGCCGTTTGCGCCTGTTCAAGTTGCTCTCTGGAATTGCCGTCAATCTCAAGGAGTCGCTTAACGCGGGCTAAGCTCGCTTCCTCTTTATGTACGTTTTCAAGCAGTGATGCAATTTGCGCTTCGGCCCCTTCCTGTCGTCCTATAACCAAAAGCGTATCCCCCATACGGACCCTGTCGCCCTGGCGGACTCTAAGTGAAACCACCGGTCCTTCTGCGGGCGAGGCCAATTGGACTGCCCTAAAAGGCACGATTGACCCCGTTACCTCCAACGTACGCGCAATTGCGCTCGGTTGCATTGCCAGAACCCGCACGTCAACCGGCTTCTTGGACGCATCCACGGCTGCCGTCTGGGTGTTGTTGCACGAAAGCAGTGCGAAGGTCAATGCGCATACCGCGGCATAAGCGGCAATGGAATATCGCATGTGGCGGGTCATGATTTCACTCCTTCATAATTCGGACTAAAATAGGTAAAACACGTATCGCAGGATCATATATATCCCGATGATGATAAACACCACTGCGGTGATGACCCGGACCCAGCGTTCAAAATGCTGGATGCCGGTAAATAGTCTTGCTACTGACTGCGCGCTGACAGCTATCGCAATGCCAAATGCCAACACCGGCAAGCCAGTGCCGATGCCGAACAGCGATGGCAGAAGCAGATACGAATGGTGTTGCACTGCAAGCGGTATGAGGCTGCCAAAAAATAGGGCCGCCGACACCGGACAAAATGAAAGCGCAAACACGGCTCCGAGAACGCACGCGCCCCAGAGACTGCCTCGCGAGGCTCGCGCCTGCATTTTATCGCTGACAGTTATGCCGGGAATATTCAAAGGCAACCATTCCAAAAGTATCAAACCGACCAGAATCAGGATCGGTCCGAGCAAACTGTTCATGTACTTCTGCAAAAAGTTCGACACACCGGGAATAGAAAGTACCCCGGCGGTTACCGCCGCACCTACCACGACGTAAGTGATAAGCCGCCCCAAGACATATAGCAAACCGGTCCAGATCGCATAGCGGGCGCTGTCAACGCGCTTACCGATGTACGAAACAGCCGCAATGTTGGTAGCCAGGGGACAGGGGCTGATGGAAGTAAGAATTCCCAGCCAAAGGGCCGAAAGGGCGGCAATCTCAAGTGATTCCATTACAGCCTCCTCAAGTACTGATCAACTTCAGTGCGGACGTACTCAATGAAGGCCGCTTTGTCGCCGGCGTGATCCCAGATAGCCTCGAGGTTTTTCCATTCTGAAGGTTTCCCCGGGATTGAGTCCGCAATAATGAGCGCCTGCGAGTATAGTTGGTAGTCCTGCACAAAATGCTCATTCGGCGGTTCTTCGCGGTTGACCACCCGCCACTCAAGTTTCCCATCGGCAAGATCGTCGGCGAAGTACGTCTTCAGCGCTTCGTTGGTGTAGCTTTCTACGTTGAGACAGGTCTGGCAACGGACCGTACCGTGAAAGTAGTATGCAATAATTTTGTGCCGGGGGCTGTCGGACGAGGAGCCGAACGGCGCCAGGTTAGCTGAGACCATGCCCGTCTGCCGCGCAATGAAAACGGCAACGCTGGCGGCTACCAAAAGCAACAAAACAAAGGTGATGATTTTCTTGGGTTTCATATATTTTCCTAACGGTCATTTTGTCGGGTCGAGGAACAGCTTAACCTCGCTCTGAATGTATTTCGCAAATTCCGGTTTGTTGCGTACCAGAGTCCATATCTTATCAAGGTTTTTCCACCGGACTTGCTTTCCATCGCGCAGATTTGCAAGCACAACCGACCGTGTATACAATTGATAGTCGTCGACAAAATGCTTGTTCTGTCCGGAATCGATGTTAACGACATGCCATTCCAAGGCTCCACTCTTGAGTTGATCTGCAAAGGCGCTGTCGATTGCCTCTTTTGTATAAGCCTCAATTCTACGGCATGTTGCACAGCGAACATTGCCATGGAAGTAGTAGGCAATAAGCTTTGCCTGATTTTTAGTCTGGCCTTCGTTCGCAGACGAATCTGGCGCCGGCTTGACAACGCTACCAGATACGACAGGGGTGTCCGAAAGGCCTGCGGCGTATTGGTCATCTTTATGCCAGACTGATCCTGCCACTATTGTAAAGGCGATTGCCAGAACCAACACCAACAGTTTATACTTCACGATCAGAACCTCCTTACATTTCATCTACTCAATATTGACTCGGCGCGTTCGTAAACACACCCGACGTGTTTCTGTTCAACCTTGGTGTGCCCTTTTTCCATGCCAAGCTCGGAAAGCAGGACATGATCAAATGATAGTACCCCGGCTTTTTCCATTGTCAATTTGGCGCAATTCTCAGGACAGCCATCGATGACAATTATGCGTTCCGCAGCTCTGACCGGATCCATGGCAAAATCAAGTCTATTCGCGACCGCCGCCAAACAACCCATGGATGCCAATTTCATTCGTGAAACCCGCCGCGCCGCCTGATCGGCCACAGCGCCGACATCAGACGCACCGGAACAAGCAAACACCAGCCGCGGAGCGCCTCCGCAACATCCGCCCTTCTTCTGTTGAGACGCTGATTCTTCATTAAGGGGAGCGCCACCGCAACATCCACCCTTTTTCTGTTCCATGAACGATTCCTCCAATTGATCTTACTCTCTCATGCTATCAGTTTTTTTAGCTCATCGACCGATGGCGCCTTGCCGGTCACCATTACCTTGCCATCAACCACCAGAGCCGGCGTCATCATTACGCCCATCTGCATGATCGCGTTGATGTCGGTCACTTTGAGGATTTCACATTCCAAGCCAATGGCTTTGGCTGCAAGACGGGCGTTCTCCTCAAGTTTTTTGCACTTCGGACAGCCCGTGCCCAAAATCTGAATTTGTTTCATAATTCATCTCCTATCCAAATAGATATCCATAAATCATTCCCGTTATTGTGGCCATAACTACCACGATACTTACAAACACGATCGTCTTCTTCATCCCCATAATACTGCGCAATACAAGCATGCTTGGCAGCGACAACGCCGGACCAGCCAGAAGCAGCGCCAAAGCGGGGCCTTTGCCCATACCGGAGCCAAGTAAGCCCTGAAGAATTGGAATCTCCGTCAGGCTGGCGAAATACATAAAGGCGCCTGCCACGGAAGCAAAGAGATTCGCCCCAAGAGAGTTGCCGCCTACTAAGCTACTTATCCACTCTGACGGAATGATTCCCTCATAACCGGGACGTCCGAGAAGCAGCCCGGCCACTACCACGCCGAGCAATAAGAGCGGCAGAATCTGTTTGGCAAATCCCCAGGTCTGTTCAAACCATGCGCCCATCTCGCCATCGCTATTACTGGTGATAATCGACAGCCCCATAAAGCCTGCCGCAAAGGGAATAAGCGGATATTCGCGAAAGAGTAATCCCAATACTACAACAGGAATTGCGGTAGATATAATCTTCCACCACTGCACCTGAAACCACGTAATTAACATCAATCCCAGCGCGGCGGCCGCTAGACCGGTCAGATACCATTTGAGTTGGAAAATGGAATTCCAAATTCCCACTGGCTCGCTTGATTTTCCCCAGTTGGCGAATACGAGGATAGCGATCATCGCAGCGAAATAAAGAACGGTTTGCCACAATGCTCTGGTGGCGGGAGGGTCTGGTAGCGCCATCTGGGCTTCCGCTCTTGCATTCTCTTCCTTGCGATAGATGAAGTGCATGAGCAGTCCCACAATAATGCTAAACGCTACCGCTCCCACAGCCCTTGCCACGCCCATTTCTAAGCCGAGAATGCGGGCCGTGAGAAAAATGGCCAATACATTGATAGCTGGTCCCGAATAGAGAAATGCACTGGCCGGACCAAGCCCTGCCCCCATACGATAGATGCCGGCAAATAGAGGGAGAACGGTACAGGAGCAGACTGCAAGAACTGTTCCTGAGACAGAGGCAACGCCATAGGCGAGTACCTTGTTAGCTTTGGCTCCAAGGTATCGCATCACGGACGTCTGACTGACAAACACGCCAATAGCTCCGGCGATGAAAAAAGCCGGAATCAGGCAGAGTAAGACATGCTCCTGGGCATACCATTTAACTAATTGCAATGACTCGGTAACTGCGTTATCGAATCGCGGCTTTCCGACCGGCAGGTAAAAACTGACGAAGAACGCCGCCACGATTACTGCAAGGGATTTCCATTCTTTTTTCCAGTCCATATATTTCCGTTTCTTCTTTATACAATGGTTCATGGTTATTTGGGCAAAACACCAAATACGCCACAAAAAAATATTTATCTGCCCATGAGGGCGATCTGTTCCTTAGCCTTTGACTTCATAACCTGCTCGATGCATCCAAAGAAGTTCAGGATACAGGGAACCTTAAGCTGATACCATACCTGCATTCCGCGCTTTTCGTCCTGGACAATTCCGGCCGCCTTCAAAATCGACAGATGTTTGGAAACGGTCGAAGTGTCGGCGCCGATCATGTCTGTCAACTCGCAGACACAATGACTTTGCCGGGATAATTCCTCCACGATAAATAAGCGAGTCGGATGCCCCATTGCTTTTACAATCTTTGCCCTGGCTTCAAGCCGCATTTTTGTTTTTGCATCCATATTTTTCTCTACTCCATTTGGTTGTTTGGTAATATCGGCAAATAGCCAATAAAGTCAAGACATTTCTTTTGCTTTTCTTAAGAATTTATTAACTCCTTAATAAGAATGAGCTTACAACATAATCTATTGGGGGGAATCCTTTCAAACCATCTCCCAAATTCCAGGTTGCATTTACTTGCATGATACGACTGAAGATTTTCAAAGATTTCCGGGGAATACTCACAGCCTTCGGAGAAATGGTCGGTCGTGCGGTCATTTGCCCTATTGGCATTAATTGTTAGGGGCCGAAAAAGATACTATAAGTCACTGTCGTAACCGGCTGCTCTTTATCGTCAGTCGTAATTACAATAGCTCCGGATACATTTTGCCTGGCGCCAAGCGCCATTGGCTTGGGGGTCACGGATATTTCATATTGTTTTTCGGCAAGCAGAGTATCAACATGAAATGCGAGCCGTTGGTCTGCATCATTGATTCCGAGAAGATGTAGCCGCGCCTCATCTACGACACTAATTACCTTGATAATTTGCTTTGCCGATTTTGAATTGCTTTTTGATGAATCTATATGGAATTGCAGAAATTCAGGCGAAATTTCGACATTACCAACTACGCCGCCCCTGATCGGCAAGGTGGTTTCCAAAGCGGAGCGGTCACCTGTGCGAGCTGTAATCGTCGCATCGATGCGGCCGACGGGCATCTCCGATGTCGCTGTAACTTCAACATTCACACGCCCCTTCTCTGCACCAAGAGTATTCGACAGATTAGCGGTTATATATGGTGACGTTGAAGTAAATTTAATAGTCTTAATTATTGACGGATCTTTTGTGAGCAGGATCGTTGTCCTTGAAACAGACTGTCCTTTGCGAATCTTTCCCATATTGAGAGCGTATTCGTCGAAACCAAACACAACCTCAACGAGGGCCGAGACATTCAATGACGCTCGAGGATTCCGAGGATCATTCGATTCAACTGTAACAGATTTTTTCTGCTGACCTTTCTTATGACTGCTGTCAAAAGTGACCTCAATTTTTCCTTCCCCGCCCGGAGGAATGTCCGTGTTGGTAAGCACGGCCGCGGTGCACCCTCACGTGCCCTGGGCTTTAATCAATTTTAGAGGCGCATTCCCGGCATTCCGTACGATAAATGTATGAGATGCTTTTGATCCCTGGGCGATGGTTCCAAAATCGAAACTTGTTTCCGGGAAACTAATCTGTGGTCCACCGGATACAGGATTATCTCCCGAGTTTGCGGCTGGCGCTGTAGCCTGTGATTGATTTATCGAAGTGGGTTCGGATGAGCCATGTGATATATTCTGAAAAGCTGTCCATGCCGCAACTACGGCTATGGCAACCAAAAGGCCGCTGATCGACCAAATGGCATAGCGCCTGAACTTGGCTCGTCGCCTTGGAGAACTTGATGGCATTTGTCCGTCAACTGCCGGATTTTCCAATTTCCTTCTCTTTGAAGCAGTCCCACCTGTTTGATTTATTCTTTTCTTACTTTTTTTTGCCATGTCAGACTATCCGATTTCAATTCTACCGTCCTTGAGACGTAACTGCCTTGTTCCAAATTTGGCGGCTTCAGGGCTGTGGGTCACCATGATAACAGTTTTCCCTTCAGAATCATGGAGGTCTTTTAGAATCTTCAGAATCTCAAGCGATAAATTTGGGTCAAGATTGCCGGTTGGTTCGTCGGCAAGAATTACATCGGGGTTGTTGGCCAGAGCGCGGGCAATCGCCACCCGCTGTTGCTGGCCAACAGACAGCTCCCGCGGCAAATGCTCTGTGCGGTGTTTCAGCCCGACTTTCTCCAGCAACTCCTCAGCTGATGATTGGGCCGTTCCATTATGGTCGCTGTTGAAAATCATCGGCAACATGATATTCTCAATCGCGGTGAGATACGGTACAAGATTAAATGTCTGAAGAACAAATCCGACCTTCTTGTTTCGATATTCGGCAAGAGCTGATTCCGGCATGGAATACAGGTTCTTGTCATCATAGGTTATCGTGCCTGTGGAAGGGCGATTGAGTCCTCCGAGCGCAAGAAGCAGGGTCGTCTTTCCCGAACCGGAACCGCCGGTGATGGTGACAAAACTGCCCCGTTCGATAGTCAGGGAGATATTGTCCAAGGCGTGGACTGTTCCATGCTGGCTGGCGTATATCTTGCTTAGATTCTTAATTGCAAACATCGCTCATACCTCTTGCATGATGACGGCAGGGTCAAACCGAGACGCCCGACGAACCGGCAAAATACTTCCCAACAGAGCAATTGCCACCGCCACCAAAACGGACAGGAGCAAATAGATAGGTACCGGCGATATCTTAAGTCCGGCCAACTGCGGCCCAAGAATCATAGCCGAACCTGTTCCGAGAATATACCCGGTTATCCCTCCGACCAGTCCAAGAATTATTGCTTTAGTCAGAAACATCCGGTAAATCACGGAACGCCTCGTGCCGATTGTTATCAATATCCCGATTTCCCGCCGTCTTTCCTCGACATTCGCCCACATGTAGTTACCGATGGTTATGGCCCCGACCAGGATAATAATCACCAGAAAAACCATCGATATTTTGCTCATCAGTTGATTGGTTTTGATCTGAGTACTCACAATCTGATTGATAGTGGTTATACGCGTATCCGGAAGAATATTACGAAGCTTGCCGAGAAGCCCATCTGAAATCGCCGAACAACATCCCATAATCTCTATGGCGCTGACCTGATTGCCGACGCCAAGCAGTTGCTGAACGGTATGAAGATGAGCATATACGCGACTGTCATCTATTGTGCCGGTCTCAGGTATGACACGAGCGACAACAAAACCCCTTCCCTCCAGGTTCACACTCTGCCCCTCTTTCAGACCCAGCCGTTGCGCCACGTTGCTGCCAACGAGCGCATCCATAGTTGCGAGCGAGTCGACAGCCTTTCGTTGCAGGCGTTCGTCCTTGAGGCCGAACGATTGGTTGGCCGTGTTGCCTGGGTCGCACGCCGCATTCAAACCGGCGCCGACCAGCCCGGCCGTCTGCCATATCGGTTTCGAGGCGAGCTCATTAGCAGGGAGAATGCCGGTCAGGATGATGGGCACGTCGCCCACCTTGATGCGTCGTGTCAGTTTGGGCGACAGATTGTCCACACCCGGAAGCATTGAGGTTGCCAGCCGCTCGACATAATCCTCAGGAAAAGTTGGGGCGTCGATATCAGCCGAATAGTAGTCGTCAACCGAGGCCGCCTGCGGCAAGACCAATATATTAGCGCCGAGATTGTCGAGGCTGACCTTGACAGCTTTTTCGGATACCGCCGAAACCGACTGGACACCGACAATAACGGCTATGCCAAGGGTAATTCCAAGCAGGGCGGATATGAGCTGTGACTTTCTCAGCCATAGTTCTTTCCAAATAATGGTTTGCAGTTTCATCGTCCAACCTTTCTATTTCTTGGTTGGCCCGCAGGAAGCGCTTGGGTTGGAGACAGTCGGCGCACAGCAGCCGCCGACTTTTTTAGTCGCAGATGTCACGAGGCTGGCAACCTCAACGGCGCCGGTATACGTGCCAGAGACCTGTCCTTGAGCATTGGCTACCAATGTAACCGGTTCCGTTGAAGCCAAATTTACTTTCATTTCCGTCAAGAAGCCGGCTTCCGCCGGGTCGTCCATATTAACCTTCACTTGCACCGATTTCCCGGCCATCTGCTGACAGGCCATAGCACAGGAGCTGTTGACTGTTTCGACTGATTTCATGCTTTTGCGGTAAGCCGTAATAAAAACAGCATTACCGTCAGATAGAGCCCTGATAATCTCCGTTTTCTTCGGCGACGGGATCATTTTGACAAGCTGATCAATCGTGGCTTGTTTAGCGACTACGCCGCCGGTAACCATGCCGCTTGTGGAAGCAACCAGAATGAGAGGGACTGGCGCGCTGGACAGCTTATATTTGGCCACAAAGTCGGCTTCAGCCGGATTACTCCGATCAAGCTCAATTTTTGCGGATTTCGGAAACTCGGTCATAGCGGCTGAAATCATCTCTCGGGATTGATCCAAATCGAGAGCTGTCTGGTCATAGACCAGGATAAACGCCGCTTTTCCGGCTTTGGCGGCGGCGTCCAAATCATTTTGCGCCGAAGCAAAAGATGCGGCCGCGACCATAGTGAGCGCCAAGACATGAACAAAAACCTTCCGTAACATCATTACCTCCAATCCAAAGACATTTTGGAATATTAAAGCTTCAAATTCTTATTTCATTTATCCGGTATCCGGCATGCAAGCAATTGGGGCGAAGTAATCCTAATGGCATGCAAATATCACTAATGTTCAAGACATTCGATCTCTGTAGATTTGGAAAATATATCATCCCTTCATGCACATTTCCTGGTCACAGAATACTTTTTTAGCTTCGCGAGATCCTGGCGGTGCGGCTTAATATTCACGAAGTTTCGTCGGAGTAAATTTCGTAATTCCTCCACCAATGGGGTGTTGTCAAATTGATAATGCACCCATTTGCCATTACGACGATCAATCACGAGTCCCGATGCTTTCATTCGCGACATATGCCTGGATATAGTTGATTGCGGCAGTTTCAGGACAGCCATAAGGTCACAGACACACAATTCCTGATCAAGCAGAAGAATGGCGATTCGAAGGCGTACCGGCTCTGCCAGACCCTTAAATAACTCGTATGTTTTCATTTTGCCTCCTGTGTCCCGACGGTGATAGGCACAAAGTATCGACGTTGGAAATATAGAGCGACATTCACCAGCCCAATCATCACAGGGACTTCCACGAGCGGTCCGATTACGGCCGCAAAAGCCACACCCGAATGAATCCCAAATACTGCTACGGCCACAGCTATGGCCAGCTCAAAATTATTTGAGGCGGCCGTAAAAGATAATGTCGCCGCCCGGCCATAATCGGCGCCCGCTTTCTTGCTCATAAAAAAACTAACCAGAAACATCACCACAAAATAGATCAAGAGAGGAATGGCGATGCGGATGACATCAAGCGGAATCTTAACGATATGTTCGCCCTTGAGAGAGAACATAACGACAATCGTAAAGAGAAGCGCGATCAAAGTGATCGGCGAAATCTTCGGAATGAATTTGTGCTGATACCACTCTTTATTCTTAACATTTATCAAGACAAAACGGGTGATAATACCCGCCAGAAAGGGGATGCCAAGATATATGAAGACGCTTTTGGCAATTTGCCCGATGGTTATTTCTACCAATGCCCCGGAAAGGCCGAAAAGAGGCGGCAATTTTGTCACGAATATCCACGCAAAGACCGAATAGAAAAGAATCTGAAATACTGAATTGAAGGCCACCAATCCGGCGGCATACTCAGGATCGCCGGAAGCCAGGTCGTTCCAGACAATCACCATGGCAATGCACCGCGCTATCCCGATCATTATCAGTCCAACCATATATTCCGGATATGCCGGAAGGAAAATAATGGCCAAAAAAAACATAAGAATCGGTCCGATGACCCAATTTTGAATCAGACTTAGCCCAAGAATCTTGAAATCCCGAAAGACCCGCCCCATTTCCTCATAGCGCACCTTGGCCAATGGCGGATACATCATCAAAATCAGACCAATAGCAATTGGAATATTGGTCGTGCCGGAATTGAATTTATTCCAGAATGATGGAACATCGGGGATCAAGTATCCCAATCCCACTCCGAACGCCATGGCCAAAAAAATCCAGACCGTCAGATAACGGTCCAAAAACGAAAGTTTTCTTGTCGTCATCGTTGGCATTTGTCTATATCCCACATATCCGCTTATGCGAATATATGGGTATATCGGCATACTGTCAAGTAATATTTTCAAAAATGATTATTATCTGCTTGTTCGGCCATGATATCGGTCAAAAAAAGCGGCGGGCTTTTTAGCCCGTCGCTTTTCGTGCTTGGCCGACGCGGATACCTGCCGGATATAATTATTCCTACGGGCAAATAGGCGAGGGGCCCGATTTGTAGAGGAAATTTATCAAATATGTAATATCCAGCGCATTTGTTAACCCATTTCCGTCGGCATCGCCCGCCTCAGGCGGCGCTGGCTGAGAGCCTTGCTTATACAGAAAATTAATCAACTTCGTAATATCAAGGGCATTAACCACGCCATTTCCATCGGCATCGCCGCAAATATATGCCGGCCTTATCCTGAGACTGAAGAATTTCTCATGCTCGCTACCTGTGATATCGACCGCTCTTGCCGTAAAATTGATTACTCCGGTATCAAGCGGAGTGCCGGATATGAGACCGTCTGATGACAATGTCAATCCGGAGCCATTAAAATCATTATTTTTGTCATTCCATGTTTTCGCGCCGGTTCCGCCGGTCGCCACTAATTGGAGAGAATAGGCGGTTCCCACATTGCCTGCCGGGCAGGAATCGGTAGAAATCTGCACCGCAAGATTGATAGTGAAGCTGAATTCTTTTTCATCATTGTCGCCAGCCAAATCAGCGACACGGGCTGTGAAGTTGATTATCCCTGCCGCAGTGGGCGTTCCCGAGAGGATGCCCGCCGATGATAATGCCAGACCGGTCCCAAGAAGATTGGAGAGTTTATCGCTCCAGTTATTTGGCGCCGTGCCGCCGCTTGATGTAAGGGTTTGCGAATATGGACTGCCTGCAGTCCAATCCGGCAGAGAGTTGGTGGTGATTGAAATATGGGGATTAATCGTAAAGCTGAATAATTTTTCGTCAGTCGAACCGACCGAATCAGTCACCAATGCCGTAAACGATATCGCCCCACCCGATAGCGGGACTCCCGAAATCAAACCCGTTGAAGATAAGTTAAGCCCTGTGCCGGCCAGATTCCCATTTTTGTCGCTCCATGACAGTGGTCCGACGCCGCCTACCGCCTCTAATTGAGTTGAATAGGCCATTCCGATTGTCCAATTTGAAAGTGAAGCCGTGGTTATTGCCGGCACATTGGTATTACATCTATAGTACTTGATGCTGACTGCATCGATGGCCGCCTCGATTACCGAGCCCGCGCCCAGATCTGAGGCCTCAAACCGAAGCCTCATTTCACTCGATGGGGCAATGAAATCAGACACCCAGAAACTGTGTTCATACCATTCGCCTCCCGCCTGATCGACCGGGCCGACCTTTTCAGCCAGCGTCCATAATAAACCGTTGTCATTGGAAATGAAAACCTTAAATGTGTCCGCATTCGGGGAGGCGCCAAAAGTGTTGGAATACCATCGCGCATAGTGAACTTGAGCATTATTCCCGGCCAAGTCGAACAGGGGTGAAACCAAGGTCGTCGTACCGCCGTCAACATCAGTATCGCCGGCCCCATTGCCGGTCAGGTAGCATTGACCCGAGCCGTCAAAATCAGTCGGCGGGTCGCCGCGCACCCCGCCGCCCACCGGAGCGCCTCTTTGCCATTGACCGGCTGTGGCATTTCCCGATGCTGTCCATCCTTTATCTGTTTCGAAATTGTCTTCGAACACAGTAACTATTTCGGTGGCCACAGAGGCCGTGAAGGGATTAGCCGTATCGGGATCAAAGAACATCGTACTTGAAGCCTCTCTGGCGCCGACATAATATCGTATCTGATCTGTACAGGTGAGCGCCGGAAGAGTGGCATCATAATTATTGGGCGAGGTCTGCGTCATGAAAACGTCTGTATATGTTCCGCCATTTATCGAGTAGTACAACCGGCCGCTGCCGGGAACCGGCGAGCCTCCAAAGGCGCCGCTCACGGCGACTTGGAAGGTGGTTGTCTGATCCGGGAATAGGGTAACCGGTCGTCCATTAGGATACGCGAAAGCCAGCGAAGGCGCCGGCATTGAGACGCCGACTGCATTCCAGGCCAGGCCGGTCTGGATCGCCCAGGCGCCGCCCGGATCAAGGTCATTAGCGGCGGAAAGTGTCCCCAGTGCGGCGTTATAGTAATCGGTGTTAGATGTCCAATAGAACGCATTGGCGCGATAGGCGATTCTTATCGCATCGACTACGCCAATTCCGGTAACTGTTACGCTATGATGTATGCCGCCGTCGGAGAGCAGAAAAAACCACTTATTCCCAGCGCCGCTGTTTGTATGGACGCCGCAATAGTCGTTCAAGTAGGACGGCGTACATCCCACCACATTGTACCAATAAGGGTCAGATGTTCCATAATAATCGGGGTTGCCGTAGGCATGGGGGTTAGACATTGAACGGAAAGCCCCTCCGCTTATTTGGCCATTTTCACCCATCAGCCAATCAGGCGTATCGAGAGTATCATGGGCAAACTCGAAAGCGGCTCCCATCATATCGGAGAATGATTCATTCAAGGCGCCCGGTTCCTTTTGATAGACCAGATTTGATTCGGTTTCTGTCACGGCATGTCCCCATTCGTGCGCGATAACATCCGGACATCCCGCCAGCGAGCGCCATCCTGCGGAATAGCTCCAAACTACAATGCGACTTCCATCCCAATAGGCGTTATTGTCTCCTTCGGCGCTGTAATTGACTACCGTCAGCATTGATGCCCCGCCGCCGTTGTAACCATTGCGGTTGAAAGCTTGCAGTAGCCAGTCATAGACTGCCCCGGTGTAAATATGTCCGCTGACCGATGGGGCCTGCGTTGCGCCGTACCAGATATTGTCGGCGTCAGTAGCCACCGAGCCGGGGAGGGAAGTGGTGGCGTTATTTGTCTGGATATAAGCGCCATTCGGCATTTCTCCATTATGGCCATGCGGGTTGTTATTCAATTGACGGGTATAGTCAGTCATTTGGTATGTTGAACCATTGAAGTGAGAGTCTATGTGATTAAGAGTATCCCCCATTACCCCTATCCCGACCCCGATGTCGTTGGCGTTCATAATGCGATTTGCTTTGTAGATTACATTGCCATTTGAGGCGTCGATAAGATACTCCCAGCGACCCATCGGGGTATCAGAATAAAGAAACAGCCTCCAGGCAAGATAATATTTATCCTCCCACGGGAAGATCACCAATTCCGGCTCGCCCGGTTTTCCATTCCCAAAAAATGATGATAAATCCTTCTCTGCCGTAATGATCCCATCTCTATCTGAGGTGAATGGAGCGGTCGCCATATCTATTCCGGCCTGAAAATTGCCATTTACCGTTTTCAGTATGCCGTTTGATCCAAAGTGAGCGACTAATTCCCCGCCAATAACTCGAATGCCTTTATAATATTGTTCATAGCGAAGATGCTTCATCCCGATTTCGTCGGTGTCGGTTCGCTTGAGTTTCAATTCCTCCGCAGGGTCATTCATCCTGAATGCCCCTTTATTCTCCTCGAAGAACAAGATTGACGCGGTCTGCTCGCCACCCGCCTGAACCGGATGAGAGAGTTTCCCCTCTACATATTCGAGGACATTTTTGTCGTTTGCCTTGTAAATGACAACATCGGGGTTGTTTCTAAGTCTATTGGGACCGGTTACTCCCTCATCAGAATTGCCGGCATAAGCCAGACCGAACAAAATAGCGGACAGCCCCAAGAAAATGAACAAGCTTCTCATATTAACCTCCGGGAAGGAACGAAATGATTCTTCGATGTCAGACCTGCCAAAGCGTGAAACCTTATAAAGGTAGGTAAGTTACTTTAATTTCTTAAAATATAAAGGATTACAGAAATTAGTCAACCTTATTTTTGGAGTTCAATCAATTATTTGGATAAGTCTCTGGGTCGCATTCGCTCGCAGGCAAATATCTGATTAGCGCTTGACAAAATCGGCTCTTTATCGTATATTATTTATGTACGCATCTTGGCTCAATTGGCTCCTGAAATTCTTGGGGGCAATTGGTTTGTGGCAGGATAATGAGTTCTCTGAATGCGGTCGATAATGTTTTTAGGGTGGAAGATGGTTACTAAACGATCTAATTTTCTGGCAATCCTTGTCTTCCTTGCGTTTTTATGGCCGACAGCGGCCTATTGCGATCCGGGAGTTCGCGATACAGTGCGGATCGATTCGATTGCCGTTCTCGAGGGACAAAAAGCGGTATTGCCGGTCTATTTTTTTAATGATGAGGCGCTGGGGGCTGTTGAACTTGTAGTTAGGTTTGATGCCACATACTTGGTTTTTGATTCCTTTTCTACTGTCGGAGGCCGCCTCGAGTATATTCCGCCGAGTACTGTCTTCGCCCGTGACACTTTAGACCTGGTCGATATTACTATACAGGATTGGTCGGGGTGGATTCCGCGCGGGAATGGGATAATGTGCTATCTCTTTTTTACGGCATCGCTAACCGCCGGCGGAAATATGGCTGTCATAGATTCTGCCTTTTATCCCCCGGTTTCGAACACTGTTTTTTCTGATTCAGTCGCTAACACCATATTTCCTGAATTTAGGCAAGGGCATATTACTATCAATAATATCCCATTTGCCTGCGGGGATGCCTCCGGAAGTGGACAGGTTAACGCGCTGGACATAACCTTTATAATCAACTATCTTTATAAGCATGGCCCCACGCCATACCCGCTGAATTCTGCGGATGTCAACGGGACTGGAAGCATAAATGCTCTGGATGCAACATATCTTATCAATTTCCTTTATAAGAACGGTTCCCCTCTCCAATGCCCGGCGTAAAATCCGAAGCAAAAAGGTTCGTGGGTCATCTCCGAAATTCCCGCCCGGCGATGTAGTCCTTCCGTGTCAATCAAACATATGAAGCTGAGATGTCAGGTTTCGGCGATCTCGGGCGCCAGCGGATCCGGTCCGTATTTATTCGGGCCAGCCGTCCCGCGCATGAAGCCGACTTCAGCAATGTACCATAAATCGACTATGGGGAGAAAGCCGACTAAGACGAAGTATCCCGACCGACCACGATCATGACATCGTTTTACGGCCAGGGCAAGGCCGGGCCAGATAACTGCTAAGATAGCCAAAACGTATCCTACGGGCAGTCCTTTCGTACCCAGAGTGAGAAAGAACAATGCAATAATAGCAAAGAAGGCCACCGCAAGAATTAGTGCGCCATAAATCCAATACTTGGCGCGATTGATCCGTCCTTCAAAGGAAAAATAGAGATTGCCGATTGATGGTGATTGATTTGCCATTTTACCTCCTGTTTTTTTTAGCCGCTTTTGAAAATGCTGGAAATAAATTGGAGGATGGGAGATGGGGTGTCAATATTAAAATAATTTGCAGGGAGTCTGGTCGGACTGATGGCGGGAAATTCGATGCAATAGGGTCGGTCTGTCAATCAGACATTGCAGGGATATCGGCAGAATCGCATTTGAACATAGAAAAAGGGATTGGCCTTGCCAATCCCTTTTCAACATAGAATCATCTATCGGAATTAATTAGATCCCAATATAAATCCCTGCTATCAGCGTCCGCCATCGTCGGAACGAGGGCGAGCCACGTTGACATTCAGCGTATTTCCCTGAAGGTCCTTGCCGTTGAGGGCAGTAATAGCCGCACGTCCTTCATCATCCGACAACATTTTCACGAAACCGAATCCTTTCGGCTGGCCGCTGATCTTGTCCTTGATGAGAATGACGCTGGCAACACTGCCGTGAACCTCAAAGGCGTGGCGAATGTCGTCCTCGACGGTCGCGTGTGACATGTTTCCTACGTAAATATTCATACTGTTCTCCAGATTTGTTTATCTCCCCGCAATCTGCTTATGTTAGTGATTGCCGGTCTAAGATAAACGGTTCCTTGCGCAAAATTGCGCTTGGTCTCCAGATTACAATTTTTGGCAAGATAATGTTTAAAGAAGCACGCCTTGAAAAAAATTAATAGAGGAGATCAAATAACATATTACTCAATATATCGTCATAAATATAATTGTCAACATATAATATAACGTTTGTCCCAGCGCTTGGTTCCATTGATTCCCCGTAAGATAGGTGCATGATGAGTCAATGCCATCTCTGCTATCGGATTGCGGAAGTCGGTTAATGTTTTCGATGAGGAAAAATTACTGGGTTTGTTTTGTCATTTTTAGATGTGTCGTATTGGTTTGGTCATGATTTTGTTCAATAGAGTGATCGGAATGAGCTCCGGTCGTTAAGAAGCTGTTTTTTGGTTTGAGGAATAGTTTGGAAATCCGGCATTTGACGGGCAATCAGGAATTGCGATGCAAAGTTTCGGCCGTCATGTCAGGCAGTGGCCAGATCAGGTCTATTGACTGACTCCGGCTCCCGACGGACAAGAACCGGTTCAACAAAATGATGACTTTTGAAACAGCCTCCTTAATCCAGTATCCAGCAAGTTGCCCGCGTGGCATTCCCAAGTCAATTCACGATAGGGGATTGACTTGGGGATGAACCAACGGATCTCTGTGCGCTTCCTCTCATGAGTAACTCGGCTCCGCGGCGGGGAATGACAATTTTGGAGCATGGCGTCCAGAGTGAAGAAATCAGGACCGATTTCAGGATTCGCATTTTCTATTCCAATAATTCTCTTGCCCAAGGCATGGTAATTCAATATATTATCAATTCTTTAAGCAGGATTGGACCGTAAGATTTTGATAGTTTGGCAACTTAATATAAATGAGGTTTTAAGATGGTAGGTATTGTTGGATATGGGGCGCATATACCACGGCACCGGATCAAAGTCGAGGAAATCGCCAAGGTCTGGGGAGCGGATGCGCCAAGTTATAAAAAAGGGTTGATGTTGACCCAGAAGTCGGTACCGCCGCCGGATTGCGACACGATTACGCTCGCGGTCGAGGCGACCAAGAATGCCCTCAGGCGGGCGGGAAATATAAATCCGGCCGATATCGGGGCGATTTATGTCGGTTCGGAATCGCATCCGTATGCGGTGAAGCCGTCGGGAACGGTCGTGGCGGAGGCGATCGGGGCGACGCCGGAAATACATTGCGCCGATTTTGAGTTTGCCTGCAAGGCGGGCTCGGAGGCGATGTTTGTCTGTCTTGGGCTGGTGAAATCGGGATATATAAAATATGGTCTGGCTATCGGCGCGGATACATCACAGGGCGCGCCGGGGGATGCGTTGGAGTATTCGGCTTCAGCCGGAGCGGCGGCTTATATTATGGGAGCGGAGAATCTGATTGCTGAAGCGATCGAGACATATTCATTCATGACCGACACGCCCGATTTCTGGCGGCGCGAGTATCAATTTTATCCCCAGCATGGCGGGAGATTCACGGGCGATCCGGCATATTTTAAGCATGTCACCGGATGCGCCAATGGTATTATGAAGAAAGTCGGAATGAAACCGTCGGATTTCAAGTATGTAGTATTTCATCAGCCGAACGGAAAATTCCCGATGAGAGTCGGGCAAATGCTCGGGTTTAAGAAAGAGCAGATTGAGCCGGGATGGCTGACTCCGAGACTGGGAAATACCTATTCGGGTTCATCGCCGATTGGATTAACTGCAACGCTCGATATTTCCAAGCCGGGAGATATGATCCTGATGGTTTCCTATGGTTCCGGCGCCGGTTCGGACGGGTTTGTCTGGAAAGTCACCGACAGGATTGATGAAGCCCGCGATAAAGCTGTCAAGACGACCAAACTTCTGGATGAAAATCAGATGTATTTAGATTATGGAACCTATGCCAAATTCCGTCACAAAATACGGAAGAATGATTAGGAGGATATGAAGATGAGAGATGTAGCAGTAGTTGGCATAGGGATAAATAAATGGGGCGAACTGTGGGATAAGTCAATTCGAGACATATATGTCGAGGCGGCTCTGGCGGCAATTGATGATGCTGGTGTCGATCATCTGGACTCGATGATAATTGGCTGTATGTCCGGCGGGCTGTTTGTCGGCCAAGAACATCTTAGCTCGATGATGGCGGATTATCTGGGGCAGAAGAATCTGGCGGCTACGCGGGTTGAATCAGCCTGCGCCTCAGGCGGGTTGGCTTTCAAGACCGCTTTTCTGGAGGTTGCTTCAGGGTTTTCGGATATAGTTATGGCATCGGGTGTGGAGAAAATGACTGATGTCTCCGGCGATGGCGCTACTTATGCTCTGGCGACGGCGGCCGATCAGGAGTACGAAGTATTCCATGGCGCGACATTTCCGGGATTGTATGCCTTGATGGCCACAGCGCATATGCATAAGTATGGTACAACCAGAGAAATGCTTTCGGCGGTAGCCGTGAAGAATCATAATAATGGCTCCATGAATCCTTATGCACAGTACCCTTTTAAGATCACTCTTGAAGAGGTAAGCAATTCGGTCATGGTGGCGAGCCCATTGAGAATATTGGATTGCTCGCCGATCACTGATGGCGGCGCGGCAGTTATACTTACGACGGTCGATATTGCCAAGAAGCTGGGGAAGCCGATTATAAAAATCATCGGATGCGGTCATGCGACTGATACGATCGCGCTTTACGAGCGTGAAGAGATAACAACGCTTAAAGCAACGACGGTTGCCGCCCAGAGGGCTTTTAAGATGGCCAATAAGAATGTTAAAGATATTGATTTTGCCGAGGTGCATGATTGTTTCACCATAGCGGAGATTATCGTGACCGAATCGCTTGGAATATTTCCCGCTGGAAAAGGGGGAGAGGCGGCTCTGAAGGGTGAGACCGGGCTTGAGGGTTCGTTCCCCATTAATACTTCAGGCGGCTTGAAGTCGAAAGGGCATCCGGTTGGAGCGACAGGGATTGGTCAGATAATAGAGGTTGTCAAACAGTTGCGGGGTACCGCTGAAAATGGCCGTCAGCTTAAGAAGCGGCCAAGAATCGGTATGACGCAAAATATGGGTGGTTCGGGCGGTTCAACCCTTGTTCATATATTGGAGGTGTCCTGATGTTTCCAGCGCGTGCACATAGAGAATATCCGCATCGCTATCGACTCGAGGCGGGCAAATGCAAAAAGTGCGGCAAGATAGTTTTTCCGGGACGACTGATATGCCCGGTTTGCGGTCATAGAGAATTTGAGAAAATCATATTGCCGGATACGGGGAAGCTTGTGACCTTCAGTGTCATCAAGGTGGGCCCATTGCAGTTTGCCGACGAAGCGCCTTACGCGATCGGCATAGCGGAATTAACAAATGGCGCAAGACTATTCGCCCAGATTTCGGATTGTGATGTTAATAGCCTGAAAATCGGCATGGAGGTCCGGATTGAATTTCGGCGCATTCAGACAGATGGTCATCATGGCGTGTTAAGTTACGGCTATAAGTTTGTGCCGAAGTGGTACTAGTACAAAATAGCTGTTCGTAGGGGTTTGATTAATCAAACCCCTATAAATATCATGGGATTATATTGAGAAAAGGGACCAATGTTTAGGATAGAATCCAAAGTCGATACATCCTCGGCGAGTTTCAAAGAAAATTACGAAAAGAATAAAGAACAGCATCTGATTTTGAAGATGCGTCTGGATGCAATCAAGGAGGGCGGCTCGGAAAAGGCGCGCAAGGTGCATCTGGAGAGAGGAAAACTTCTCACCCGAGACCGTGTTAGTCTTCTATTCGATAAGAATACTCCCTTCCTAGAATTATCATCGCTGGCGGCTTATGATATGTACGATAATGAAGCGCCGGCATCGGGTATTATCACCGGCATTGGAGTGGTGCATGGGCGCGAGGTTATGGTTATTGCCAATGATGCCACAGTGAAGGGGGGGACATATTATCCTATTACTATTTTGAAGCATGGCCGCGCTCAGCAAATAGCGGAGGATAATAACCTTCCATGCGTCTATCTTGTTGATTCCGGCGGGATATATCTGCCCCTGCAATCGGGAGTTTTTCCGGATAAGGATCATTTCGGGAGAATATTTTACAATCAGGCGAGAATGTCCGCCAAGGGGATTCCTCAGATTTCAGTCGTGCTCGGTTCATGCACGGCGGGCGGGGCATATCTGCCGGCCATGTCGGATGAGACGGTGATTGTCCGCAAACAGGGGACAATTTTCATAGGGGGACCCCCATTGGTGAAAGCCGCCACCGGAGAAGTGGTTTCGGCGGAGGAGCTTGGCGGCGCCGATGTGCACTGCCGGACGTCGGGGGTATCCGATCATTATGCGCAGAATGACAAGCATGCTCTGGCGATCTGCCGGAATATTATCGAGAATCTCAATCGCCCGCCGAAATTCCAATTGGAAATGGCGGAGCCGGAAGAACCTTATTACAGCCCGGAGGAATTGTATGGCGTGGTACATAATGACATTCGCAAGCAGTATGATATTCGCGAGGTAATTGCCAGACTCGTGGACGGCTCAAGGTTCCATGAATTTAAGGAATTGTACGGCATTACGCTGGTATGCGGATTTGCGAGGATTATGGGGTATCCGGTTGGCATATTGGCCAATAACGGGGCGCTTTTTTCGGAATCGTCTTTGAAGGGGGCGCATTTTATCGAGCTTTGTACTATCCGAAAGATACCTTTGCTATTCCTTCAAAATATAACGGGATTTATTGTCGGACGCCAATATGAGGCCGGGGGGATTGCCCGCGACGGCGCCAAATTGGTACATGCGGTTGCCAATGCGCAAGTGCCGCGATTTACGGTAATAGTAGGCGGTTCTTATGGAGCGGGGAACTATGCCATGTGCGGACGGGGGTATTTCCCGCGGCTTCTCTGGATGTGGCCGAATTCCAAAATATGCGTCATGGGCGGGGAGCAGGCGGCGGATGTAATGGCGGCTGTCAAGATCAAACAGTTGAAACGCGACGGGGTCAAGCTGAGTCAAGAGGAAATTGAAGCGATCAGAAGACCGATTATTGAAAAATATGAGGCAGAGTCATCGCCTTATTATTCCACCGCCCGTTTGTGGGACGACGGTATTATTGGCATGACAGAAACAAGGGAAGCGCTGGCGCTGGCGATTTCGATGTCGCTAAATGAACCGATTCCCGACCAGAAGTACGGCGTATTCAGAATGTAAAGGTTGTTTTGACTTGAAAAAGTATAGTACAATAAATTGCACGATCAAGGATAGAGTCGCGCATATCAGCTTTTGTCGGCCTGATGTTCATAATGCTTTCAATGATACCGTAATCCATGAAATGACTGATATCTTTAAAGAACTGGAGAATGATGATTCACTTCGCGCAGTCGTGTTATCGGGTGCGGGGAAATCGTTTTGCGCAGGAGCCGATTTGAACTGGATGAAACGAGTTATCACGCAGTCCTTTGAAGAAAACTTAAAAGAATCAAATGCCCTGGCGGGATTATTCAGTATTATCTACAATTTCCGTAGTCCGGTTATAGGAAAGGTCAATGGAGCGGCTATCGGAGGCGGAGTCGGTTTTGTGGCAGTATGTGACATCGCCATTGCGGCAGAGTCGGCCAAATTTTCTTTTTCTGAAGTGAAAATCGGACTGGTGCCCGCCTGCATAGGGCCCTATGTCGTAAAGAAAATCGGCGAAGGAAAAGCGCGGGAATTTTTTATCACGGGCGAAAGGATGAATGCGGAGAAGGCATTTCAGGTTGGATTGGTCAATAAATATGTGCCTGATGATAAGCTTGATAACGCAGTTGATGAATTAGTCGCCATGATAAAATCCTCCGGGCCGTCGGCAATCGCCATGGCCAAGCGGTTGGTATCGTCCATTCCCGGAATGAAAGAGGCGGAATATAAACCGTTCACGGCAGAAATGATTGCCAGACTGAGAGTCTCTGCTGAAGGGCAGGAAGGGATGAATGCCTTTCTGGAAAAACGGAAACCGAAATGGGTGTGATGATAGATGTCGCGTAAATATTTCAAAAAGATTCTTGTGGCCAATCGCGGCGAAATAGCCGTGAGGGTGATTAATGCCTGCCGACTACTTGAGATACCGACGCTGGCGGTATATTCGACCGCAGACATAGATTCGGTGCATGCCCGTCTGGCGGATGAAGCGGTCGAAATCGGGCCGCCTTTACCTCGTGAATCATATCTTAATATTGAACGGATAATTGAAGTCGCGATCGCTAATGGGTGCGATGCCATTCATCCCGGGTATGGATTCCTTGCGGAAAATCCGTTATTCCCCGAGGCCTGTGAAAAGGCGGGAATTATTTTTATTGGTCCCCCGGCTGAGGCGATGAAGCTTCTTGGGAACAAGATTCAATCAAGGATTAGAATAGCGACGGCAGGCGTGCCGATCATTCCCGGCATGAAGTCGGCGGGGGCGGATCTTATGACATTCGAGAAAGCGGCGGAGACGGCCGGTTATCCGGTATTGATAAAGGCGGCGGCGGGCGGCGGGGGTAAGGGGATGCGAGTCGTTCATCGCAAAGAGGATTTAAAATCCTCAATCGAGGCGGCTATGCGCGAGGCGAAGAATGCTTTTGATGATGATACGGTCTATCTTGAAAAATATATCGAAAATCCGCGGCATATCGAATTTCAGATACTTGCTGATAATCACGGCAATGCCATTCACCTTTTCGAGCGCGAGTGCTCGGTACAGAGAAGACATCAAAAAATAATTGAAGAAACTCCATCCACGGCATTGACGCCGGCGTTAAGAGCTCAGATGGGTTCGGCGGCGGTGCGGGTGGCGACCGTGGCGGGTTATCGAAACGCCGGGACGGTCGAATTTCTTGTTGATAAGAACGGCAGTTTCTATTTTCTGGAAATGAATACCCGTATCCAAGTTGAGCATCCGGTGACCGAGATGACTACCGGCGCCGATCTTGTGATTGAGCAAATCAGAATTGCGGCGGGGGAGAGGATTTCCGAATATCTTACAAAAATCAGTCAGCGCGGGCATGCTATTGAGTGCAGAATATACGCTGAAGATGCGGAAAATAATTTTCTGCCGTCATCAGGCGAGATATTGTACTATGAAGAACCGGCCGGCCCCGGTATTCGGGTTGATTCAGGAATCGCGAAGGGAAGCGTGGTTGGAGTTGAATATGATCCGATTCTGGCCAAGCTGATAGCGCTGGCGCCGACGCGTGAATTGGCGATCACAAAAATGATTAATGCCCTGAAAGATTATAAAATCCTCGGGATTAAGACATCTCGCAAGTTCCTGATTGATGCGCTCAATCACCCGGAATTCAGAGCCGGGCGAACATATACGAATTTTATCGAGAAGAATATGTCGGATAGAGTGGTCGATATTGAACCGGCGCTGGAGCTGGCGGCGGCGGTAGCATCGGTGGCAGTCTTGAAAGGGAGCAAAATGTCAGCATCACCCGGCAGAGAAAAGAAAATCTCTCCCTGGCAGTCAATTGGTCCGTGGGAAATAGGTCAGTTCGGCGCCGGACGGGGATGAGGATTATGCAATGATAAACCAGTTTCTTCATGGCGAGGAAATCATAGAGACCAAACTAAGCCTCGGGCCCACAGGGTTCGAGGTTAGTGTCGGAGACAATCAGTTTCTGATTAAGGAAGTCGCTCCGGGGAAATATGAAGTATTTCATGATGGGCGAAGAAAATCGGAGATCCGCCGAGGTGCAACGGTTTGTTGTGTAATAATTGATAAATCCGCCGATAGGCGGAAGGGCGCACAGGCATTTATTGATATCGATGGTATCTTGTTAGATTTATTGATCCCTTCCGATGATGGCGAATTTTCCTCCGGCGGGGGAGGGCATGCTATTGAGAAAGACAAAATTTATGCGCCGATGCCGGGGAAGATTGTAAAGTTGCTGGTCAAAGAAGGGGACAGGGTGACTCAGAAACAGCCGATGGTGATTGTTGAGGCGATGAAGATGGAAAATCAGGTTAATTCGCCGTCTGACGGCGTGGTTAAAAAGATTAATTTTAAGGGCGGCGAGCAAGTGGGGACGGAGACGGCCATAATTGAGTTGGAGCTTCCGAAGACCTAATCTGATTGTAAACCCGGCTTTTGACGGGCTATTGACGGAGCTGATTGTCAAACCCCCTGCGCATTATGGCGCTCTTGAAAAACCTCAATTAATGGAAAGAAGCATTCTTGTTAGCAATACGGCACAGGAATCGTCATTCCCGACTTGATCGGGAACCCAGAATGTGGTTCGTCAGTCCGGCGCCCGACGGATGCACCCAAATGTTGTGCCGTGCATATTTTTGACACGGCATGCCGTGTCACTACTTTGGTCCTTCACCCAACCCCCCTCTCCATTTGGGAGAGGGGTACAGGGTGAGGGGCAAATTTCATCTACGGGCAATTTGGCGCCGGGCCGCCTTTATAGAGGTAACGGATTAGATAAGTAATATCCAACATATTGATTCTGGCATCGCCATTTACGTTCGCTGATTCGAGAGGATTCGGAGCGGCGCCACCTTTGTAGAGATAATTTAGGATATATGTAATGTCCGACATATTGATTTTACCATCGCCATTCGCATCCCCGCAATTTGACAGGCTCAGTATAATAAAACCATAACCATCAGCCAGATACCCATAATTCCCTTGTAATGCTATTTTTCGAGCATCACCCTGCCTGTTATAACTGCCTGCCAGAGAGGGCGAAGCGGGATTTGAGAT
>CAZCFT010000002.1:52620-75817 GCA_964498015.1 uncultured Ignavibacteriaceae bacterium | reverse complement strand
AGTATCACTCCGACAAGAAAAACCCCCCAATTCTCAGGCCCGGCTTTCAATAGGATGACAAATAATGGAATTATAATGATGGATAGGATCAATAAGAGAAATAGATTGAATAAGAGCTTGCCGAAGAAAATAACCGTCCCTTCGGATGAAAGTTTCAGGATCATCGCCGTGCCGGATTCTTCCTCTTTCACAAAAACCTGCGATAATCCCGACATTGCGGCAAAAAATTGAATGATCCAGAAGAGAGCGGCCATGACCTCTTTTGATGGCGAAAGGGCGCCGACCGCAAAAGATACTACGGTCAGAGTCACGAGGGCAAACATAAGGATGGCATTTAAGGCATATCGCGTCCGAAATTCGGAGACAATATCTTTTTTGGCGACAGCGAGAACCTTAGCCACCCAACTGACAGAGCTTGTCGGCAAGCGTGTAGTCCTCCTTCTCGTTGGTGGCAATAATAATTATGGATTCTTTGCGTTGTCGGTCTATCAGGTCGAAAATAATCTTCTTGCCGGAATCATCAAGATTAGAAGTTGGCTCATCAATCATCAAGATTGCAGGATTCTTAAGAATCGCGGCGGCATATTTGAGACGCTGAAGCATTCCGGACGAATAGGCGACGACAAAATCGTCCCCTCTCCCCTCAAGTCCAACCTGCGCCAAAACTTGATCAATTTCATTAGCTGTAATTAAATCCCCATTGACCGTGGCAAGGAATTGGAGATTCTCGCGGGCGGTCAAAGAGGTATAAAGAGCAAGATAGGGGGAAATTAATGCCAAACGCCTTCGATACAAATCGAAATCCAGAGGTTTGCCATTATCCGAGAAGACCACTTTCCCCTTAGTTGGGATGCTAAATCCGATAAGAAGCTTAAGCAGGGTTGACTTGCCGGAGCCGTTGGGGCCGACAATTGCAATCGATTGCCCCTGTTCAAGAGAGAAATTGATATTCTCGAACACTTTTCGTGCTCCGAACCGCTTGGCGAGATTTTGGACGGCGAGTTTGAACATAATATTCTTCTTTTGTAGCATATCAATGTCGGGTTTCTCGTCCGTTAAATGCCGGACTCGGAACGCGACCTACCACTCTTGCTTGAATAATAAATTGATATGAGCTAAGTCAAGGGGATAAAAAGTTCTGGCTTGATTTCCAATGGGTGAGATTTCTATTTTACAATCGCATACAAATAATCATCCATCCATCGGGCTTGTTGAAAAACCCCCTGATGGATATGAAGCATTAGGTAATGGAGAGGAGTGACCCCAAATCGTCATTCCCGACTTGATCGGGAACCCAGAGAGTGGTTGACAAGTGCAAATGAGTTACTGATTTCTGGGTCCCGTGTCAAGGCACGGGATGACAGGTAATAGTGTTGTGATGAACACGAATACGCCACCATGCCATAGTTGCAAATCCGGCCTTATGCCGGGCAAGATGGGTTTTTCAACGCGTTTTATCTTTCGCAGTCGGATTCGATCGGTTTCGAGTTTGAATTTGATTTGAGTAGTCATATTTATTGGATATCAGGTTTTTCAAAGGTTTATTGAATATAACCAGTCACTACTTCAAAATAAAACATATACAATCCAAGGATGACAACCAAAATGGTTATCAAAAGACGGGCATATTTGTAAACAGGTTTATCCGCAAAGACAGGAATTTGGCCGCCGCGACGCGCTACAAAAAAGATGCGGGCATAATTTAGGCCAGACATAATCAATAGTAAAATACCAATATAGAAAAATATTTTCTCCCCGAAGGGAAAATGTACTATGTAACTAAAAATAAGGAGCGATAAGGTCGCAAAATAATATTTTCCGGTAAGATTGGATGGCAATTCAATGCGGCGAGATTTTAGAATTTTTAATCCGGCCAGCATTATAAGGAAGTCCCGCGCGACTATGGCAATTGCCAACCAAATAGGAAAACCCCGAAAATAAGTAAGTTCGACAATTAGGGCTATGGTGAATATTTTGTCGGCAACCGGATCAAGAATAATGCCGAGCGGAGTGATTTGATTCAGTCGGCGGGCGAGGAAACCATCAAGGAAATCAGTTATTCCTGCCGCAGCCAGAAAGATAACAGAGACAATGATGCTCCGCGGCGTATTAATGGAAAGGAAATAACCTATGAAGGGGGTAAGTAGAATTCGCAAAAGAGAGAATAGGTTGGGGATTAGTCTTAGGTCACGAAAACTGATTTCGGTTTTATTCCGCATAGAAAATAAATCTATTGTATCTGATATTACTGGGCGCCTACTACAATAATTATCCTCGCGCCGGCCTTGATATTTTTCCCTTCCATAAGATGTTTGAAGATAATAGATTCAAATCAAATAGAGAATTAATGTTTCTCTTGATCGGGAAGGATTTTTATATCCAATTGTATAATTGTAAAGAAAGGAGTGATTGTGAAAAAGCAAATAATAGGGTTGACCCTGATAGCGGGAATATTGTCCATTGCCGGAAGCATTGTCGCAGATGATGTAGCGGTAACGGTCTATAACAGCAATCTGGGCGTAATTCGGGAAACCAGACAGCTCGAATTCAAGAAAGGAACCGGAAGAATTTCTTTTGTTGATGTTCCATCGCTTATAGATCCCACCTCAGTCGGGTTTGAACTGAAGGACAAAAACAAATCAGTTACCATACTGGAACAAAATTACGCTTATGACCTTGTATCGCCTGAAAAAATCTATTCAAAATATATTGATAAGGAGATCGAGCTGATTAATAAGGACGGGAAGATTTTCAATGGCGCTCTCCTATCATATTCAGGCGGAGCGGTTGTGCTTAAGGAAAAATCGGGACAGATTCAGATAATCCGTCTTGATGAAATAATAAATACCAATTTCCCTGACCTTCCTGATGGATTAATAACCCGTCCGACATTGTTCTGGCTTTATAATTCGGATTTCGAGGGTATGGCCGCCAGCAATGTCAGTTATCAGACGACGGGTATGAATTGGACGGCGGAATATGTCGGAATTCTCTCCGAGGATGATAACCTGCTGGATCTTACCGGATGGTCATCAATTACCAATAATTCCGGGGCGACTTTCAAGGATGCCACATTGAAATTGGTCGCAGGCGACATTCACCGCGCGCCTGAACCCAGGCGGGGAGTAATGTATGATGAGGGTGTCCAGATGATGGCCAAAGGCGCTCTGACCGCAGGATTTGAAGAGAAGCAGTTTTTTGAATATCATCTTTATACTCTGCCCCGGAGGGCGACTTTAGCTGATAATGAAATAAAGCAGATTTCCCTTTTTGATCCCTCTCAAGTCAAGGTGGATAAGGAATTTTATTTTGAGCCGGAATCGAATAGCGAGCAAGTCAAAGTAATTCTGAAATTTATCAACTCCAAAGAAGAGGGGCTTGGGATCCCGTTGCCGGAGGGGCGAACAAGAGTTTTCAAAGCGGATACTGATGGTTCTATGATCTTGCTGGGCGAGGACAGGATCAAGCATACGCCCAGAGACGAAAAAGTAGAACTCAATATTGGATTTGCCTTTGATATTTCGGCTAAGGAAAAAGTCGTGAATTATGAAAAGATTTCCGACCGAGTTGACGAACGGACCTATGAAATCAGCCTTCGCAATCATAAGAAAGAAGATATCACAATTACAGTTAAGAAGCGTCTTAATGGAGACTGGAGTATTTTGAAAAGCAGTTACCCGTTTAACAAGGAGGATGCCGGCGCCGCGACATTTAATATTCCCGTGAAAGCCAATAGCGAGACCTTGCTTAACTTCCTTGTGAGAACTACATATTGATTGAATAAGGGTTGACACAAAAAGGCGGAGATATTAGATTGTGCGCCTGTTATGATGAAATTATTCCATAGACGGGAGGAGTCGATGAGACCTTTGAAGGATTCAATAATTTTCCTGATCATTTTTATACTATCCGTTCCAGCTTTCGGCGGAAAACAAAAAGCCAAATTGCCGCAATCGGCGTATTTGAAGTCGGCCAAGATTGCGCTTCTCGACAGAGAGCCGCGGCTCGAAGAGGCCATAATGTTACTTGATTCCATGATTTTTTATTATGGGGCGGCCCCGGAAGCGTATTTTTTCAGGGGTAATATTTATGCCAAATACGCCACCAAAGCAACGGACCTTAAAAAGAAGATTGAACAATTCACGATAATGTCGGCCAACTATGATTCCGCGTTTGCCTCCTGCGACAATCCAGATGTGAAAAAGGATTTGAAAAAGGAATGCAAGGAATTAACCGATCTGGTTGATTCCATGAGAGTAATATATTGGGCCGAAGGCTATAATGAAGGCGTGAAGACTATAGAACGATTGGATAAGGAGTACGCCCCAAAAATCAAAGAGGCGGCTGATTCCGCCGGTATTCTGGCCGCAAAAGAAGAAATGAAAATTGTGGCTGATAGCGGAAAGCTCTTTTTTATGATTGCGGCGACGGTCGATCCCACGGACTATCGCGCCTATGAAGGAGTGGGTCTGGTGTATGACAGGATGAAGGATTTGGATTCTTCAATTATATGGTTTCAGAAAGCAAATGAGCATTCCCCCGATACAACTTCTCATATTGTGCAGAATATTGCTTATGCCTATATCCAGAAAAACGATTACAAGCCGGCTACAGAATATTTCAAGAAATATCTGAAATTTGCGCCGGCTGATGGCAATACCCTTTTCAATATAGCAATATGCTACAGCAACATGCAGGAGAATGACAGCGCTTTTAAATATGATCTTATGTCTATAGCGGCTGATTCGACGATTGCCGGGGCCTATATTGATGCCGGACAGTATTTCCTGATACGGTCGCAAAAATACTCTGATTCAATCAAGTCCTCCACTCAACAAGACAAAGGCCAAGAGGCCCAGAGGTACACCATGCAAAGGGATAATCTGCTGGATTCATCTGCGGCTTTTTTTGCTGTGGCCGCGAGGCTCGAGCCGAATAATGTTATGGTAATGGAGCAATATGGAGTGGCCAGGCTTGTGGCGGGGCATTACACGGAGGCATCGGAGATTTTTAAGAAACTGACGGAGTTAGAGCCATTTAGAAAAGATCACTGGCTTTCTCTTGGAGATATCTATATTCAGGAGCAGAAATTTGCCGAGGCGATTCCTCCCTATGAGAAAGCGGTCGAAATAGATCCGGGTGACAGTGAAATCTGGAGAGCTCTCAGAGACATATACCAGAATCTCGGGATGCAGGATAAGGCCAAGAAGGCTGAAGAGAAGCTGGAAGAATTAAAGAAGCTCTGATATGGTAATTTAATTTGAGAGGCAGGTCTGTGACGACCTGCCTTTTTTTTCGTATGAAAGAAACATTAGTCAATATTGCCATTCCCGGCGCGGCAACAAAGCTATTTACATATAAGGACAAATCTGCCGAAGGACATATACTCAGCCCGGGGCAACGATGTTTAGCGCCTTTCGGAAGGCGCAAATCGGTCGGCTACTACGTCGCGCCGGCGTCGGCAAGGCCTGAGGCTGATTTGAAATCGGTGATTGCATGGCTGGAACCATATTCACTCTATACCCCAGAAATGTTTCAGTTTCTAAGTTGGATGGCTGAATATTATTTGGCCGGGATGGCCGATGTACTTCAGGCCGCCCTCCCGCCGGAAATGAGAAAAATCCGGAAACCATTTTATCTAATCTCAGATAACTTTGCCGTCGCTGAAAAGAGCCTCGAATTGCCTCGCCAGTTTATGAGGAAGATTTTGGCCAGAGGGCTGGTATCCAGTCGGCAAGGCGAAGGACTCGAAAAAGAAATTCCGGGCTTGCTGGAGAAACTTGTTGCGAATGGATTAGTGAAAGCAATATACACATCTCCGGCGGCCAATATCGACCAGACCGATTTTGCCAAGATTTTTCCCTATATAAGAGAGCGCAACGAGGTCAGTGGAATTATCCCCAATCAGGAGCAGACAGCGGCCATAGACAAGATTAAGGCGAAAATCGACCGCTATGCCCCCTTTCTTCTTTTTGGAATAACCGGTTCAGGAAAGACACTGGTTTATTGCCGAGTGGCTCGTGAAATCGTCAGCCGGGGAAAAACAGTCCTCGTACTGGTACCGGAAATCGCCCTCGCCGGGACGCTTCTGGCATATTTCAAGGCATTTTTTGGAGAAGAGGTCGCCCTATTACACTCGGCTTTCAGGCCCCGAGAAAGGCTCTTAATCTGGCAGGAGATTAAGAATGGAAGATTTAAGGTAGTCATCGGGGCGCGCTCGGCCATATTTGCGCCTCTTGAAAATCTCGGCATTATCATAGTGGACGAAGAACATGATGAATCATACAAACAGGATGATCATACCCCGCGTTTTCAGGCTCGCGACTCGGCCATTATGAGAGCGAAGATTTATAATATTCCCGTCATACTGGGTTCAGCGTCGCCATCAGTGGAATCTTTCCATAATGCTCAGGCCGGGCGATATGAGCTTCTAAGATTAACCCGTAGGCCTCAAAATGTGGATTTGCCTTTAGTCAGACTAATTAACCTGAAAGAAGAAAGAGTCGGGGGCGAAGTCCCGTTATTTACAAAAACGCTTCTTTCCAAAACAAAAGACTCTCTTGGGGCAGATCAGCAAGTAATTTTCTATCTAAACAGACGGGGGTTTTCTCCAAGGATCAAATGTACAGAGTGCGGACATACGCCGCTTTGTCCGCATTGTGAATTGCATCTAACCTATCACCGGGCAGGGGGCAAGCTAATGTGCCATTTTTGCGGCTATACCGTTGTCGGCTACGATAAATGCTCTGTCTGCGGCGGAAATAGTTTCGTATATATTGGATCCGGCACCCAAAAAATCGAAGATAAGATCAGCGAAGTGATTCCCGAGGCGCATATTGTACGGCTTGACTCCGACAGCGCCGCCGGACGCGAGCGATCCCATATCATTCTTGGCGATTTCGCCGAGGGGAAATTCAATCTGTTGTTGGGAACGCAGATGGTAACGAAAGGAATTGATTTCCCGCGCGTTTCGCTGGTCGGAGTTCTGCTGGCGGATATCGGTATGGATATGCCTGACTTCCGCGCTTCGGAAAAGTTATTTGCCAAATTGATTCAGGTCGCCGGACGCTCAGGGCGAGGAGTTGTACCGGGCGAAGTGATAATTCAGACCTACAATCCGGACAGCGCTTTGATAGACGACGCCGCCCGGCAGGATTACGAAACTTTTTATGCTCGCGAGATCAGATCCAGAAAAAACCTGAAATATCCTCCATTCGTGCATTTGATCAACTTCCGACTCTCATCCAAAAAAGAGGAAGGACTTCATAAGTATGCGCTGGAGCTAAAATCACGAATTTCAAAGGGCGCTAAAAAGGGGAATCTTTCCATTGATCTTTTGGGGCCCGCTCCATGCCCATTGTATAGACTGCGAGGCATGTACCGACGCCACTTTTTTATTAAGACCGCCCGAATCACGAGTCTCATAAAATATCTAAGAGCATGGGAAGATGCAGAATCCAATTTTGGTCTGCCGTCAAAGATACGGCTGACGATCGATATCGACCCCTATGATATGATGTGATTTCATTCCGTCAAAGGCCGGATTGTTAATTGGCGTTCCCGATGCTTTCTTCAAGCCTGCGATAGAATTCGGTATCTTCGGGGGAACCGGCTGTAGGATACCCGATTCCAATAAGATTCAGGATGCGAGCGTAATCGCTAAAAAATTTATATCTTTCATCGACCGTTCTGATAGAGGAATTGGAGTTATTTGTCTCAATGCTAATCAGATCGAAGATAGAAATTTTGTTATGATTATATTCGCTCTGCAATGTATCGAGACTGAAGAGGGAAATGCTTTTGGAAAAATAATTCAGAGGCAGAGTTGTCATCCGTCCAATTAGGTTCGAGGTTAGCGACAATATATCCCGCGTCAATGCAAATCTCAGACTATCTTTCCGATATTGAAGCCCGTCCAACTCAAAGCGCAAGGCCTGTCCCTGTCTTGAATTTCCTTTGTCGCTAAAAATCGGGAATTCCAAGATTCCACCGAATACCCAATAATCATGGCGGCTGTTCAGCGAGGGCTCGAAACCCTCGCCATAGGAATATCGGCCTACAAGGCTCAATTCAGGCCAATACCGGCCTTTATGCGCTGAAATTAGGTCTTTTTGAACGCCAATAGAAATATCTGTTTTCTTCATTTCAAGAGAATTGCCGATTCCGACCTCCAGCAGGTAGTTCTCGAATCTCTTTTCGGCGGGGGAATCAGCGATATACCCATCCAATCTTCTCACCAGCGCAACCATAGTCTCCGGAGTGAATTCACTATTGTCGAGAACAAAATTGTCATCTCCCGGGCGGTTGACAAGGGCGTTAAATACGATTTTCGAGATGCGAAGTTCTTTCTGAATATCAATCATCTGTATTTCTGTTTCAGCCAGACGTTCTTCTGCGATGGGAGTATCGTTTCGGGTAGTCAATCCGATTCGATAATTGGTCTCGGCATCGTCCCGTATTAATCGGAGACGATCCGTAATTTCAATCATGGCGTCCAACTTATCTTGATTTTCTAAAATGGCCATGTATGCCAAAGCAACGGCCAATTTTAGATCCAGTTGTGACCTATCGAGATTGCTTTTTTCGATAGAGATATTTTTCTTCGCAATATCAATTGCTTTGATGGCGGGATAAGAGAAAAGCTTCTGTTCGACGCCAATTTCGGTTTCCCATTCATGATTGAATGTTTTTTCGTAGTGGGCGGCGGGAAGTTTTTCATTGGTATTTGCCGCGGAAAGATTAGCTTCAACATCAGGATAAAATGAATGATAGGCGCCTTTTGCCAGCGCCACAGCTCTGTTGTAGGTTTGAGCTCTGGCCAGATATCCTGAATTTTCGTCTAAGGCCTGTTTTATTGCCGAGGCCAGAGTATAAGTCGTCAGGGTGTCTCCGGGCGATTGCGGAACCACTCGAGCATCGATAATATCCCTCCGATGAGCTTTTTTCCCCAGTACAGCGAAAGATTCAAGGTTGAGACATAATTCCTCGCGGTCGTCAAAAACAGTGGGAAGCGAGGCGGGTTCTTTTCCAGAGATGATTTTCACAATTTTGTCGGCAGTAAATCTGCCCATGGCGCGATACGGCCTGAAACAGTCAGAAGCTGTAGCGTCCTTTTCGACAAGAAGAAATCCTTCGGATGCGAATGTTGGAATATGTGCATTCCGGGTTTCCCAAAAGAAATTTCGAATCTGTTCAATATCCATTCCCCACATGGGAGGCAGATAGAGAACATCAATCTTGCTTCTTATTTGAGAAAATGAGTTGAAAAAAGCATAAAGTTTTCTGTCGTTGAATTCCTTTCCGGCGTGAATGACAGCCCCATATTTGCCGGCCTCGGTATATACTTTATCGCGCATCTTCTCAAATTCATCGCCTGAAGGAAAATATAGCAGACCCACATTGCGCGACGGGAAAAGTCTCTGCAAGGCGGCCATATCATTCTTTAGTTTATTGGGTCGGTAGTTGACGGTAAGATTTTTGAATGTCGGTTTTCCGGCGCTATCTATAAGATTCATTATTAATGGGTCAAATTGGCAAATCCCGACAATCGGCTTATCGAAGCCGGCTTCTAATAGGTCCTCAATGACCCATGGTCCGGCGGCGATTACAATATCAATATTCTTATTCCGCACAACATCATGGGACATCGTTTTGCATATTTCTCTGTCCCACTCGGCGGAAAAATATCCATTGGGTGCGTAAAGAATATCCAGGCTGTCTCCCGCCATGCTTTCAAGATCATGCCTGATCTCCCCCATCATGGCTTTGTGCATGAAATAAGTACCACCCTCGAAGTAGCCAATTCTGACAACCTTTTTCCCCTGCTGTGGATAGGCGGTCATTATAGGGAGAAAGAGAAAGACGGCCAGATATACTATTAAATTTCTATGCCTCATTTTGCCTCTTCTTGTCAATCCGGCTGAATATAATAAAAATTGCTGTCAATATTTCAATTATATGCCCCCCGAACGACTGGGATCCGGCAGTTTTAGAAATTGAATAAATTAGTCAGCAGATTAGATGGTCTCAATCTCGATTTTCTCAAATTAATTTACTCGATATAAAAAGCGGAAAGAGAATCATCATGGCAAGAATCAATCCTGCGGCAATAAAGCCAAGTTTCAACCATACAGGACGATGCGATGTACCAATCATTAGGTAGGCAGGGAAAATTATAAGGTAGTGCCTATAGATTGACATGGTTGTTCCGGTGGCCGGAGAAAAGAGATACAAGACGAGAGCCGCTATCCAGAGTTCAGGCTCGATTTTGGCGGGAATAAAAAGCAGGAATACCAAACCATACCATATTATTGAAACATTCTCCGGCGAAAGAAGGGGCTGATGGGCAAAACTATTGAAGATAATTTCAAACGGAATTGCCCAGGTGCGCTGGTATTTTTCCTGAAAGTGCAATTGAAGGAAGAAATCATCAAAGCGAAAATAGAAATAGCCCCAGAGTAAAAGCGGGCCAAGAATGAAAGGCAAGACTTGAATTGCAGCTCTTTTCCACGGAATCTTGAATCGGACTTCCTGCCGGGATTTTAGCGCCGAGCTGATACTTTTCACGAGTGGAATGCAGGCGAACAGGATGCCGCTGGGATAAGTTAACGAGATTGCAAGGGCTGTCAGAAATAATCCAATATCGCGCTTCATCCCTTCTGATTCATAAAAGAGCCAGATATATACTGCAAAAAGAAATATCAAAATGGCATACGGGAACCCGGTCAGAAAATAGAAAGATGCCGGTCCAAAAGAGAGGGCCAGGGCGGTGATAATGGCATCCCGCCTTCCAAATTTCTTCTCAACAAAACGATACAGGATAAGCAGTGAAAGCAATGTGAAAAATATTGACAGTACAATAAAAGCGGTTCTTGAAGAGTTGCCGAGTATTGGACGGAATAATTTAATTACCAATGGCCAAAAGGGGTGCCAGCCGGCATTGCCGCAAATTTTCCCGGCCGGATACTCAACTCCGGGGGTACAGGGATAGACCTGATATCCGGTTTCCGAGATGCTGACATAATGGGCGATATCCCAGACAGGTAGAAATAGAAAGTAGTTATTTTGATATGCTGATATACCGGCGTATAGACAGATAAAGGCAAGGAATATTAAAATGGGAATCAGATATTTTTTCATCATTACTTTTCGGCCTGCGGGTCAGCCCTAAAGTACCGACATGCCGATAATTTTCGCAAATAGTTTTTTTGCGCCGAGATATGTCGCCTGCTATAAGCGGCGGACGGCAACTCTGTCAATCAGGGCGATGACCGAAAAAACCAAAATCGAGGATAATATCAATGTGTAATTGCCATTAATGCTGGAGCTAAGATTAGAAAAGGCTGACGAGATGGATGAATGGCCGAAAAGATCGGAGAACGGCTCATATATTGGTTTTAGGAACGGCTTGAAGTCAAATAGGAAAAAAGAGACGACAAATGCAAAGATCAATCCTGCCGTCGTGAATATTTTGGCAACAGGGCTTGTTGACGGCCGAACTGTTTGTCGTTGTAGACGTGCAATAACTGAATTCTGGAATTTGTTTGATAGCTGGAATTCTGATTCATCTTTCAGCCCGTCATACAGCCTATGATATTGGGCAAAAGATTCACGGCACTGCGGGCATGACTCCAGATGCTGTTGAATAGATTTAATATTACTCGAAATATTGCCATCAAGATATTCCTGCAATTCATTGTCGCTCAGATGCCTTAATGACATAAATCCTCCTGACAATATTTTGTCATTAGTCTATCTTTCAGCATTTTCCGCGCTCTAAAAAGATAGCTTTTTACGGTTCCTTCAGGGAGGCCGGTGATTTCAACTATTTCGTTATAGCTCATTTCATCAAGATGATACAGCGTAATGATAACGCGATAAATTCCTGTAAGTTTTCCGATTTCGCTCTGTAGTAACCGGGCGATATCATTTTTCTCCGTATTTTCTTCTGCGGAGGGGATGTTCTCGTCAGCTATTTCAATCTGTCCCGCCTCCGGCATAAAATCATCGAAAAGCGGTTCTTTTCTTTTCTGGAGATAGTTGACGCTGTTATTATATGCTATGGTTGCCACCCAAGTTGATAATTTGGAGGAGAATTGAAAACTGCCGATGTTTCGATATATCTTCACGAATACTTCCTGACAAATGTCCTCTCTGTCTTCAACATTATGCACCATTCTGAAAACAATATGACTTATCAGTTTTTTATATTTTTCCACAAATAGCTCAAAGGCTCGCATGTCGCCATTCAATATCTTCTCAACAAGCGCATGATCATCGTTCCTATTGTCAAGTTCCATAATTATTCGACCGGCAAATCATCGGAAAGGTTGCAACATTTTTTGCGCTGACCGGTCTAATTTAATTGAAAACAAAAAAAGAAAGGAGACTAAAATGGGAAATTTCTGGGAAATTCTACCGCCGATGGCCTTCTTTATCGTGGCCGCCTGGGCGCTAAAGATCATACTCGACCATAAAACCCGTCAGAAATTGATCGACAAGGGAATTATGGATGAAAATATCAAATTCCTTTATGCAGACAAACTGGCAAGAAACGGGCGGTCGTCGCTGAAGTGGGGGATGGTTTCTGTGGCGGTGGGAGTAGCTGTTCTCATCGGTATGTATGCCCCGGATGATGACGGGAAGCTGACAATTGGAGCTATGTTTACTTTGGCCGGATTGGCTCTAATAATCTATTACTTTATCGCATCACGGTTATTTAAGGATCATAATGAAGGGCCTTTAAAGTAATGAACAATTCTACTGTTGAATTGCGCCAATCAAATAACTTCTATCGGTGAAAATCGGAGGTGAAAAGATGAGATATAGGAAGTCGATCCAAGTCATAATGACTGTCACGGTTCTGCTATGGTCGCTATTAGTTTGCCCGCCGGGGAACTCGGCTCAAGATAAGAGTGAAAGTAGTATTATCGGTCAATGGGAAGGTTCTATTAAAATCCCTGGCACGGAATTGGGAATAAAAATTGACTTTACTCGGGATTCTGCCGGAAATAATACGGGGACGATCGATATTCCGATGCAGGGAGCCGCTAATCTCCCGCTCGCCAATGTTAGATTCGATGGAGACTCGGTCGTATTTGACCTTCCCAATGTCCCGGGAAATCCGATTTTCAAGGGAATCTTGTCTGGAGACAGCAAAAATATTTCGGGTGATTTTTCGCAGGACGGATAGACCTATCCCTTTGCACTGGCGTTAAGAGATGCCGCCCAGATTGAAGGCGAAACAAAATTACAGGAAGAGGCGTTCGGCAAACTGCGTACTTATGTTGACTCCACCATTAAGAACTGGAAGACGCCGGGAATAGCCGTGGCGATTGTCAAAGACAAAAAAGTCATCTTCTCAGAGGGTTTTGGGCGGAGAAGCATAAAAGACAGCCTTCCGGTCACCCCCAAAACCATCTTTGCGATCGGCTCATCGACAAAGGCGTTCACTACAATGGTTATGGGAATGCTGGTTGACGATGGAAAGCTTGAATGGGATAAGCCGGTTAGAGATTATCTTCCTGAATTCAAAATGAAAGATGAGTTTGCCAGCCAGCGAATCACGCCGCGCGACCTGGTGACTCACCGTTCAGGTCTTCCCCGCCATGATCTTATCTGGTATAATAATTTGATCTCGACGCGGAAAGATCTGGTAAGCCGGATTCAGTATCTTGAGCCAAACAAAGATTTCCGGACCGATTTTCAATATCAAAACCTGATGTTTCTTACCGCCGGTTATCTTGTGGAGCAAATTACCGGCGATGGTTGGGAAAATGTCGTAAGAGAGAGAATATTCAAACCTCTGGAAATGAATTCCAGCAACTTCTCGGTTCTGGAATCGATGAAAGCTCCTGATTTTGCGTTGCCATACAAAGACGAAGACAGCCTTGTGAAAGAAATTCCATTCCGAAATATAACCACAATGGGACCGGCAGGTTCAATCAACTCGAATCTGGAAGATATGTGTAAATGGATACTTTTCCATCTCAATGACGGCAAGCTTGGCGACTCCCAGCTTGTGACTGCAGGAATGATGAGCCAGATGCATACGCCATATATGGCTATTTCAGCGCCTCAGCGGTATCCGGAAATATCGCCTGCTTCTTATGGCCTGGGATGGTTCATTGACACTTATCGTGGACACAGTCGAGTGTACCATGGCGGAAATATCGACGGCTTCTCCGCTCTGGTCTCTTTTTATCCCAATGATAATATGGGAATAGTGGTTTTCGCCAATTTGGATGGTTGCCCAGCGCCCGAAATTGTCGCCAACTATGCGGCTGAGCAGATATTGGGATTAGATCCAATCGACTGGAATACAAGAATGAAGACGGAAGTGGATAAGGCCAAAGAGGCCAAATTGAAAGAAACCGGCAAGGAACCTGATCGGATTACGGGGACAAAACCATCGCATAAGTTAGCTGATTTTGCCGGAGAGTATGAGAACCCGGCGTATGGCATTATTAAAGTCGATTTCGACGAAAAGGAATTAAAAGCCATCTTCAATGATATTCAAGTTAAGCTGGAGCATTGGCACTATGATGTCTTTCGAGGACTTTCGAAAGAATTTGAAGATCAGAAAATATTATTCACCTTTGCCGCCAATTCACGGGGAGATATTGATCAGGTGTCGGCTCCACTTGAGCCAATGGTCAGCGAAATTGTTTTCATGCGAAAGCCCGGAAGCGAGATGCGAAATCCGATATTCCTGTCGCAATTTGTGGGCGAATATGAGAGCGCAGGACAGATTTCGAAATTCGAGCTGAAGGGTGATTCTGTTCTAACTCTAACAATTCCGGGGCAACCGGTGTATGAACTTATTCCATACAAGGGAACAGAATTTAATATAAAAGGGCTTTCCGGATTTAGCCTGGAATTCAAGCAGGAAAAGGACAAGAAGGTGAGCGGGGTTATTTTCAAACAGCCGAACGGGGTTTTTACGGCCGTCAGGAAGAAATAGACCATATAATTCTAAAGCTGAGTTAACAGCTGAAATGAAGTATCTTCAACATGATGAGGATGTGACTGTGAAGCTTCGAATTTGATATTCCCATAAAAAGAGAAGGTCGCCTGATTGGGCGACCTTATAAAATTAGGAACAAATGAAATTCAGAGATTATTTCTTCTCTTTTTTCCCTTTTTTCTCTTTTTCTTCTTTACCCGGTTTGCCGCCCGGCTTAACTGCTTTGGCCGCCTCTTCAGGCTTCTTGGCTGTTTCACCCTCAGTCTGGGCTTCTTCGCCCTCAGCCGGAAGCGCCTCCGCCCCTTCAACCGCCTCAGCCGCTACTGGAGCCGCTTCGACCTTTATTATTGTCGGCGGAACAAGTGTCGCGATGGTCTGATGAGCATCAGTCAGGACGTCGACGTTAGGGATTTTCAAATTCCCAACATGGACCGAATCGCCAATCTCAAGAGCGGAGACATCGATCTCGACTTTCTCGGGGATATCCGAGGGCAAACAAGCTATTTCGATGTCCCGAGTCACGTGCTCCAAAATACCTCCCGCAGATTTCACACCTGCAGGCGTGCCGGTCAAATATACATTCACTGAGAGATGAAGTTTCTTTTTCATGGAGACCTGATAGAAGTCAACATGCTTGAAGGCGCCGGTCACCGGATCGCGTTGAAGTTCTCTAATAATTACCTTGCGTGATTTCTTGTCATTGGCAAGATCGAGGTCAAGGAGCATATTCGTGCGTCCTTCGTGACGAATCAATCCGTTTAGATCGCTTAACTTCAAAGCCAGAGGAAGCGGTTTGATTTCGGGACCGTAAAGAATGCCTGGTATCATCCCGGTTCGGCGGACTTTCCGCGCGTTCTCTTTTCCGATACTCTGTCTGGTTTCTGCAGCGAGTTTAATTTCTTTCATTTTATTGTATAAACCTCCAAATACTATATTCGATGATCTGCATATCAATCGTCGAAAAGTGATGAAACTGATTTTTCTCCGGAAATTCTCATTATGGCTTCTCCAAAAAGATTAGCGCAGGAGAGAACCAGGAATTTATCTGTCAGATTTTTGTTTTCAATATTTATTGAGTCAGAAATAATCATCTTCCTAATTACGGAATCATTAATTCTTTTGATGGCGTCGCCGGACAGGACCGCGTGGGTGCAGACGGCATAAATATCGAGCGCCCCGGATTTAATCATAGCCTCTGCCGCCTGGCACAGTGTTCCTCCGGTGTCAACCATGTCGTCCCTGATAAGGATATTTCGCCCTTCAATTTCGCCGATGACATTTACGACCTCGGATTGATTGGGGGCAGGCCTTCTCTTGTCTATAATAGCCAGGCTGGCATCAAAGCTCTTGGCGAAGGCGCGCGCCATCTTAATAGAACCGACGTCGGGTGAAACCACTACCGGATTGGGAATATTGAGATTGGTCACATAATCGTTAAACACGCGTGAAGAATAGAGGTGATCATGAGGAAGGTCGAAAAAACCCTGAATCTGCGCCGCGTGAAGGTCCATCGTGATAATTCTGTCGGCGCCCGCGGTAGTTATTAAATTGGCGAGAAGTTTGGCAGTGATAGCGACTCTCGGCTTATCTTTTCTGTCCTGGCGGCCATAGCCATAATATGGTATAACCGCAGTGATTCGGGCCGCCGATGCTCTCCGAGCGGCTTCAATCATTATCAGTAATTCCATAATATTATCTGATGGCGCATTAGTCGATTGAATAATAAAAACATCGGTGCCGCGAATGTTTTCATTAATCTGTACAAAGATTTCCCCATCGGAGAATCTCTTGATTTCGCAGGCCGCCAATTCGACTCCGATATAACGGGCGATTTTCTGCGCCAACGGGCGGTTGGAATTACCGGCGATAAGTTTTAAATCCAGCATAACTAAATAATTAATTCCCTTTTATTGCGGCATTTATATTCCGCAAAAAAATCTTTCATAATTCGGGCAAGAGATAGCTGGGGTGCCAGGATTCGAACCTGGGAATGCAAGCTCCAAAGGCTTGTGTCTTACCACTTGACGACACCCCAGTGCCTGATTTTTAGACCTTAGTTTTTGTTTTCAATTCCGCCTCATAGGCGGCCAAAACCTTCTCCTCGATCAATCGTCTGGTTTCATTATTTACCGGATGAGCCACATCCTGGTGTGTCCCATCGGGCCGCTTTCGACTCGGCATGGAAACAAAGTATCCCTTGTTTCCGGCGATTATTTTCATGCCCCGAATTACGAAAGCATTGTCGAAGGTGACATTAGCAAATCCTTTCAGTTTGTCCTCGTCCCGCAAAATGATTCTGACTTCGGTGATCTCCACAGCATTACCTCCCGCCAAAGGTTAAAAAGCCAGATTGGTCCCAAGCGGGCAGGGTTATTGGCCAAACAACAAATGCCTGCCAATCCCCCCGGATGATTTTCTGCAAATCCTCCCTCTCAGGCATATCTTTATAAAGTCCAAATATTGTGGGCCCGGAACCGCTCATGCGGGTCAAAACGGCGCCAGTCCTTTTTAATGCATCCATGATCTCGCCCAACACCGGGTAGGAGTTCAGATGCAATCTTTCAAAATCGTTGCCAATACCTTTGATTTCGCCAACCAAATCATCAAGGTTATTGCGGCATGTAAACTTAATATTGGGATTCGAGATTGTCAAGTCCAAATTGAGGCGGGCATAACTCTCTGCAGTAGAAATCATTAGGCGTGGATGGATAAGATAGATATAATAATTCAGGGGGAGGAAAATCTTCTTTATCGCCTCACCTCGGCCAGTCACCTCTGCCTGTCCTGAAGAGAAAAAAAATGGGAGATCGGTTCCGATCTCCAGCCCCAATTCCATCATAGATTCGGATGATAAATTAAGCTCATATAATCTGCTTATCGCGTAAATTGTGGATGCGGCATCCGAAGATCCGCCGCCGAGGCCGGCGGCAATCGGTATATTTTTTTTGAGATGAATTTTGAGCCCTCCAGAAAGACCGAATCGCTGAAACATCAGATCGGCGGCTCTAATTATTAGATTACTTTTGTCTGCAAGCAGGTCTTCCCGACCTTCAATATCCAGAGTAGTCCCTGTCTCTTGTTTGTCAAATATTAGATAGTCAAAAAGGTTGACGGCTTGGAACCAAGAAAAAATATCGTGGTAGCCATCTTTCCTCTTTCCCAGAATTTTGAGAAAGAGATTGATTTTAGCGGGAGCTCTGACTTCTATTTTGTCCACGGGCGTCCTACTCTTCAAGTCGCGTTCAGCAACATAGCCTAATCTTCAGAAAATATCCAGCCCCGATAATCAATATCCAGCTCACGTAATTTGCTTCAGATCTTTCCCCCAGATAGCGAAATATATCGTGCCTATTATGCCGCAGATAAAGGCGGCCAAGAAATTCGTCCGAGGAGAGATATTCCACAGAAAGGCGCTGGAGAGCGCTGCGATAGAAACTATTACATCCCTAACCAAATAATAAACCCCGAATGTCCCGGCCTTTTCATTCTCCGGGGCCAGGTCCATAATCAAGGCTTTGCGAGTCGGTTCGCCGAATTCTTTTAATCCGCGCAGGACAAAGGCCAGAGCGAGGATTGGGAAAGTATGTGAATAGTACAACATAAGCGGAAAAGCAGTGAAGAAACCGAATGTAATCAGAATAAACGGCTTCTTGGTATATTTATCTGCATAGTAAGCGACCGGAATATAAACGAGCATAGCTGTCGCCATTTCGATCGTGGTCAAGATTCCAAATTGAAACGGGGTGATGCCGTTGTTTTTCACCGCCCAGATGACTACGAAGGCATAAGGAATTTGTTCGGCGAAACGAATCAGGATATCCGATACAAGCAGGTTTCGAAGAGGCGCATTAAGATTTCTAAATGATGATAGGGCCGATTTTCCATTGTTTTTACCCGGAATATCATTCTCCATGAAGAACCAGATAAAGGCAATGGATGCAATACCCATCAAGAAGGCCGCGCCAAAGGCCGTTCGAATTCCTATAACCGTGCCATATTTCCCTATCAGCAATCCTCCGACTACCGGACCGAGGGCCATCGGTATTCGACGGACGAAAGAATGTATGCTGACCCCCATGGTCCGTTTTTCTTTGGGCATTACCTTTGAAACCATGCTCATTACGGCCGGCAATGATACAGCTGTCCAGGATATAAAAAATATGGCTCCTACCATCACCGCCTGCCATGACGGAAAGAAGATGACTATAAGATACCCAAACATGGCAATGAGCGTAAATAGTATCAGCGCTTTTTTATATCCGAGCCGGTCACTCAGGAAACCGCCGGGAAAAGAATAAATGGCGCTGAGAAAATTATCCAGGGCGTTAAGAAATCCGACCGAGAGAGTGGTTCCGCCGATGGCGAGAAGATAAAGAGGCAGGAATCGTTCAGCCATCTTCTCCCCCATTCCGATGAAGATCACCATGACAATCATCGCCCCCATGCTGGCATTCAGGCCGAAGAAAGCAATCATCTGCTGAGTCAGGGATTTTTTCATTGGCGCATATTCGTGAAAAATCAGGGAGAAATCAAGGGGTGATTGTATGACGTAAATAATATGGGCGAAAAAAAATGTCAGGATGTTCTCCGCCTGCGGCGGATTCAGGTCCTGCCCTGCAAGGCTTTGAATAGCATCAGGTCTCACCCCGACTGAGGTCGGGGAAGGACCTGACGCAACACAACAACATGATTGGTTTAACGGCGTTCTTCTTTTTGTACTTTTACTTCTATCATCTTTTTTCCGTCCGGGCCGGGCGAGACGGTAATTTCAGCGTCTGTTATTCCCTGCTCGGCCAGCTTGGCTTTAACCTCCTGAATGATCTGATCATCGGTCTTACCTTCGGTCTCGATTTTCAATGGAATCGGCAGTCCAATGCCTATCTTCCCTGAATCGCCGCTATCCTTGCAGTTGATCATCAGTTGCTCCTGCTCTGAAGTATCACCAGCTTCTTTTGACATACTGACGACAACTTGACGTTCTCCTAAAGGACTGGTTGTTACCGAGACATTCCCCTGATATCCGGCTTCGGTGAGTTTCTGAGTTAGTTCTGCTTCAATTTCGGGATCGGATTTGCCAGCGGCATCAATTTCGATTGTCCGCTGTTTATCCAGAGCCTGAGCATAGAGAGAGCCGGAAGTTTTTTCGGTAACTTTATTAATGAGAGGTTCAGCGCTGATGCCAGCCAATTTTTGGAATGCCTGAGATGCCTCTCTTGCGGACTCGCGTGTCGGCAGGCCGGTGATTTTGAATTCTTCAGCCTCGGCTGATCTCTGAGCGGCAGTCAGCACAATATTAATATCGTTGTACCCCATTGAATTCAGGACCTTCACCAGCGGTTCTGATATCTGATTGGCAATGTCGCCGACATTGCTGAATGAGACTGTGTACCCAATTGTCCGGGTGTATGAAAATGGGAATAGCGTGACAAAAAGAAAAGCTATAAGCGCCAGTCCGAATCCGGCGACAAGGCGTGGGCGGCGAGCAAATTGGTTTTTAATGCCTGACATGATTGATTTCTCCTGATTAGTTCTTTGCGTTGATAAAACGTCAACCTTTGCCCGCAAAATATTGAATGGTGTTTCGGGTGAAGGTTGCGCCTTTCGTTCATGGCGCAGAGCAGATTCCAGAATTTCGGAAGCATGGGCTTCACGGGCGCAGGATGGACAGATTTTGAGATGCTTGATTAATTCCATGTCCATAACGACATTCTTGTTATTCAGCAGTAGCCTTGCTTTCCGGCAGTTCATATCCATCCTCCCTTGTTTTATTCTTGTCGTTTTGCGGAGTAAGCGGGATGAGGGCTTTCCGCATTTTTTGCCTTGCCCGCCAGAGACGGGCTTTTATTGTCCCTTCGGGCCTTGCATATAGTTTGGCCAGTTCGCCTATCGACCATCCCTCCAGTTCGAATAGTACAATCAGCGCGCGTTCGTTGGTATCGAGAGCAGACAGAGCGATTTGCAGGCATCTTTTTCGCGAGTGGTCCGATGACAGGTCTTCATTCGATTGAGGCTCTTCGGCCAAATCATCCAGCCTTACATGTTTCCGCCACCAGCCTCGTCCGAAGCGGTTCTTGTGGGTGTTGATCGCTATTCGGTAAAGCCACGGTTTGAAGGCGCCTTCGTCCCGCAGAGTCCCGAATTTCGTCAGAGCCGCAAGAAGCGCCTCTTGATAGAGGTCATCGCCATCGTCGCGATTCCCCGCCAGCCGTCGGCAGAAGCTTTCGGCTTTGGGGTGAATCGGCTCCAGAAGCTTCCAGAACTTTTCGCTATCTGCCTGCATCCGATACTTAGACACCTTTGAGGGGGTTGCGGTTGCCTGGGTGCATATAATTATGCTTATAACCCACGGTTTTATCGTCTGGAGACACACGAACGAAGCCATTTATTGGCTGATAACTGATTGAATGACATAGGAATGGTGAAATTGTATAACCCTCACCCCCGGCCCTCTCCCGGAGGGAGATGGGAAAAATCAGTTATGAGGGCGTCAGGTGACACCCCGATGAATCGGGATTAGCGCCTGACGCAATGTTGCACTGGCGCAGATGAGGACTCGCCGCGGCGAGCCGCCCACATGATTGGAAACAGAATAGTGGACTGAAAGCATGACAAAAAAGTTTTTGACACTTAATATGGTTTTGACTTAATTATATGTATCTAATTCAGGAGCCCCCGCTTGCGGGGGATTGGTACGGTTTGACATCAATATTTTAACCTTTACCCCGAGGAGGAGAGATGCGCAAAGGTATTGTCTGCTTGGTTCAAATCACAGCAGTGATTTTTGGTCTATTATTGCTCGATCAGAGCATTAATGCTCAGTGTGTGCCGCCGCCAAGCGGCATGACCGCCTGGTGGCCGCTGAATGAGTCATCGGGCCCGACCGCAAATGACATAGCGGCAGGCGGCGTCAATAATGCCGGTACCTGGATGAGCAGTCCGGTTCCGGTGGCCGGAAAGGTTGGGGGGGCATTGAGCTTTGGGGGGGCAAACTCCGTTGATGTGCCGGATCATTCCGAATTGAACTTCGGCACGAGCGATTTTTCCGTCGATTTGTGGATCAAGACTTCGGAAGCTTCCGGAACCCATACGTTCCTTGACAAGAGAACGGGCTCTGTTCCTAATATAACCGGCTATACTCTCTTTCTGGCCAACGGGAACTTAGGCTCGCAGATTGGCGACGGGACCGGTTATAATAACTGTGTCACGACAGGGTTCGTCGCTGATGGGAATTGGCATCATGTTGCGCTCACTGTTGATAGAAATGGCGCCTCGGGTTGGCTCCATTATCTGGATGGCAGCGCCTTAGCCACCATTGGCAATCCAACAGGTTATCAGGGAAGTCTGACCAACACCGCGCCATCGTAATGGCGAGAAATCTTATATCTCCCAGTCAGACGTTTGCCGGCACGCTTGACGAGATCGAGCTTTTCAATCGTGTCCTCGATACTTCAGAGGTCCGCAAGATCTGGGCGGCTGACACTCTCGGCAAGTGCCAGGATACGTGCCATTCGACCGGCGATGCCAACAATAATGGTTTTGGCCTGTCCATGGCCGATTTAATCTACCTTGCAAACTTCATCAATGCCTGCGGCCCGGCTCCTGTCCCGCTGTATAGCTGTGACTTAAATGGTGATGGTTATGTTAATGCGGCTGACCTTCAGCTCTATCAAGACTATTTCGTCTATGGCATGAGTGTCTTTGCGCCTTATGGCGGTTACCCGGTACTTTGCCCGTGCGATCCGATACCTGCGCCGGTGCCGGATTCAGTACGGATTTTCGGCCTGGACCATGAGTCCGCCGGCCCGACCTGCCTGGGAGTGAGCGGCGGCGCCTTGACTGTCACGCGCTTCATGGCCGATATGGCTCCTGAAGGGATTATTGTGGACATACCCGACGCCATTTCGTCGCCGCCATCCACTATCATTTGGCGGGGGGAGTTGCAGAATCCTGATCTGGGAGGAACCCTGCCGGCAGGAGCAACAATTAAGGCAAGGTTTGCCAATTACAAAATCGGATTCCCCCCACCGGAACCGATAGACCCATTCGCGATGGTTATCTCCATGAGCAAGGCCGCCGCCAACACCTGGAACCTGGCCCTTGAATCCGACGCGGCCAGTTATACTATAAAAGCTTCTTATAACGGTTCATCGGTCTTCTCTACTGTCGAGACCGGAACTACCGGGTTGGGCTCTATTGTGGAGAACGCCAAAGGGGTGCACCCGGTTGGCTTCC
>CAZCFT010000002.1:12774-52520 GCA_964498015.1 uncultured Ignavibacteriaceae bacterium | reverse complement strand
CCAGTGGACCTGGGGGGCGCATGGTGTGTCTAATCTCCAGATTGACTATCTGAGTGTCAGCACGGAGGTGCCCGGGACCAGTCTCTTCGGAGTTACTCATGCTGCGATGTGCGGCGCCAACGGCGCGAAGGCGGACCCGATATCGTTCACCATTCTCGATATCACGGTCGTGCCTTTCTACATCTGCGGCGACGCCACTGGCAATGGAATAATTAATGCCCTTGATGTCACTTTCTTAATAAATTATTTATACAAGCATGGGGCGGCGCCGAATCCGATACAGGCGGGAGATGCCAACGGCAATGGCATAATTAATGCTTTGGATGTTACTTATCTGATAAACTTCTTGTATAAGCATGGTCCGACGCCGAATTGCCCGCCAATCATTTGAAATTTGAGTGAATCATGAACGGGGACAGATTGAGTCTGTCCCTGTTCTGTTTTTAAAGCGGTAATTAAAGTAGCGGGTGAATTGGGGGCAATTTATTGATTGTGCATTGTAGGTGTAATGAAGAGTCCCATCCGACGTCGCGCAGGGCGGGGATTTGGATGGTGGGGTACCAAGGTGGCGGGCGAACGCACGGGTGTGCCCCTACGATTGCTTGGGAATGGCACGCGGCACGGAAAATGAAAGCGCCCCCAAGAATCCCTTTTTACGAAAGAGATTTTTGAGGGCGCCACGCGGCCAGGTAAAGTTATGGAATAAAATCCCCGCTTGCCAAAATGGCGGAAACCATTATATTAATCCATTGTTAAAACAATGGAAAAAATTTATGCTTATAACTGTCTGTAAATCAAAAATACACCGCGCCACCATAACTGAGGCTAATGTCAATTATGAAGGCTCGATAACTATTGATGCTGACCTGATGATCGCCGCTGATATTGTTCCCTTTGAGAAAGTCCAGATCGCCAATGTCGCCTCAGGGGAAAGGTTGGAAACCTATGTCATTGAGGGAAAAGCCGGTTCGGGTGTGATTTGTCTCAATGGGGCGGCGGCGCTCAAGGGAAAAGTGGGAGATATTATTATTATTATCGCCTACGGCCTGTTAGAGCGTGAGAAGGCGCCGACGCATAAACCGCGGTTTGTCAAAGTCGATAAAAACAATCGTATGGTTTAGCTCGGGAAACCTCACAACATGAGCAATAAGACTGCGGCGATAATTCTTGCCGCCGGGAAGGGGAAACGGATGAAATCTGATCTCCCCAAGGTTCTTCACGAAATAGCCGGCAAGCCTTTGGTCAGGCATCTTCTCGACACTTTAGCGGTTATTGGTCTTGACAAAATCGTTGTCGTAATTGGGCACAAGGGAGAAATGGTCATAGACGACTTAAAGGACTATAGGGTTGATTTCGTCTGGCAAAAAGAGCAATTGGGGACCGGTCATGCCGTGCAGATGGCCGAAAAGATTCTGGGTGAGTTTGTCGGGACTATTCTGGTAGCGGCGGGTGATGTCCCTTTCTTATCCGCTGAATCAATTAGAGGCCTGATGTCTTTTCATATTCAGAGCAAAGCCGCGGCAACTTGTCTAACGGCTGAATTTTCCAATCCGAAAGGGTATGGGAGGATTATCAGGCAAAAAGGGACAGACTTTTTATCTGAGATAATTGAGGAAAAGGATGCCGATGAAGAGATCAGGAAAATAAGAGAAATTAATTCCGGCACTTTCTGTTTCAATGGGAAAGAGCTTTTTGGCGCGCTTAAGCAGGTAGGCAACCATAACGCACAGAAAGAGTTCTACTTGACCGATACGATTAGAATCCTAAGGAATGCTGGGAAAGAATGTCGCGTTTGGAAAGCGCCATATCCGCCGGAGGTCGCCGGGGTGAATTCTGTGGAAGAATTGGCGATGCTGGAAAAGAGCTTTCTCGCAAAAAATAATTGAACAATTCTCCGCCCATTCGGGTATGATTTCACAGAGTTAACTAAAGAGCTTTCGTCGCCGACAGAAATAATAGAATATAAAAAAGATTGACAAAATACTTAAACATGATAGCTTATTATTAAGCCTGCTTTTATAGCGGGGGGTTGTATGAAAAAGATAGAGATATTTCTGATTATCACTTTGATTGGAGCGCTGGCGCCGTCCGGCATGGCTCAGATGGCGGATAAGGCGGAGATCGGCACGATTAAGAATGACTATCTGGGACTAAAACCTGCAAGTAAGCCATTCTCACTCATCGACTTATCAAAAATAAAATGGTCCAATTCATACTCTATGAGTTTCTTTAGCGGCGGCGGCAATTCCGGCTCAGTGGGATTATATACAGGTCTGATCTCTTATGAATTTTCATCAGCCCTGACGCTTGGGCTGAAGCTTGGAATTGCTCATGATCCGGCCGCGTTGTTCAATCGGCAGGCAAATTCCAGTACTGCATTCCTGCCGGGTTTTAGTCTTGATTACCATCCATCGGAGCATTTTAGATTTTCGATCGGAATGGACAGCTATGGTGGGGCGGGGTTCTATCCATACAGACCATACAGAAATAATGGAAATCTTCTTTGGAGGTAAAGCCGTAAATAATTGTTATTTGCCCTACCAGATTACTTTCACATTGAATAGATGTTATTGAAGAAAATATCAAAAAGCAGTATCAAGATCAAGAGACGTTCGCCAAGAAGCAAAAAGAATTCGCGCTTTTTGGAATTGACGATTTTGGCCATTTTTGCATTGGTTGTAATTTATGGCGCCAGCTTTGCGCTCAGAATAACCAACGGGGTTTCTAAGACTATTGATCTTCCCATTCAATCGGTCCGCTTACAGATTTTGAATGGCTGTGGGATACACGGCGCGGCCGATCGAGTCGCTAAAGCGGCGCCATCGAAAGTCCATCCGCCGCTTGAGGCCTCGGCGCTTGAAGTTTATGATTTCAGAGCATACAATGTGAAGAAAAGCTTTCTAATTTCGAGAGAAAAGGATCTGAGTATCTCTAAGGCGTTAGCTGTCCAGTTGGGTCTTGATGCGGAAAACATAGTCTTTGAGCCTCTGGAGAATAATTATCGGAATATAAATGTCTCCCTGGTGCTTGGTGAAGATTTTGAGAAGATACTGCAGAAGACAAATAAGCCATAAGCTTACAAGAAAATAGGAGAGAAAGAACGAGAATTTGAAACCGACCCCTTTATCGATTGCACGCGCAGCCGGAAAGCTTGCTCTCACCAAAAAAGGTTACGATATCAAGATCTTGAAACTGAAGAATCTTACCTCAGTATGCGATTATTTTGTCATAATCAGCGGCGATGTCGATGTACATGTTAAGGCTATTGTTGAAGCGATTGATGAAGGACTTATTGAAATGGGTATCAAAGCATGGCATCGTGAGGGGGCGCGAGGGGGGAAATGGGTACTGCTTGATTATGTTGATGTTGTTGTCCATGTTTTTCAGAGGTCGGCCAGAGAGTTTTATGCGCTCGAAAAATTATGGGGGGACGCTCCTATTGAAATAATTAAATAATATCTCCTTCCCCGGGGGGACTTCTTAATCCAACAGTAAATTATTAATCTTAACTATGGGATAAAATCTATGGAAAGCACAGAGCTTAAGAACAAAACTATTGCTGAATTGCTGGAAATGGCGGAATCACTGGATATTCCCGGCGTTTCCGGCCTCAGGAAATCGGAATTAATCTTCAAAGTTATGGAAGCTAATTCGGCCCAGCAGGAGGGAATGATTTTTGCGGAAGGGGTGCTGGAAATATTATCTGAGGGTTACGGGTTTCTTCGCTCTCCCGATTATAATTACTTGCCGGGTCCGGACGACATCTATGTCTCCCCCTCGCAAATAAAGCGATTCGATTTGCGCACGGGGGATACGATCTCCGGTCAGGTTCGGCCTCCCAAAGACAATGAACGATACTTTGCGCTACTAAAAATCGAAGCTATCAATTTTGAGGATCCAGAAATTTCCAAGCATAAGATTCTTTTTGATAATCTGACGCCCCTTTATCCCAATGAAGCTTTCCAGCTTGAAATCAACCCCGACGAACTCACGACCAGAATAATGGATCTGATGACCCCGATTGGAAAAGGCCAGCGGGCGCTGATAACGTCGCCGCCCAAGGCCGGGAAAACCATAATCCTGCAAAAAATAGCCAACGCCATCACGCACAACCATCCTGAGGTGATATTAATAGTGCTTCTTATTGACGAACGGCCTGAAGAAGTCACCGATATGAGGCGATCTGTCAAAGGTGAAGTAATTTCATCAACTTTCGATGAACCCGCTGAGCGGCATGTCCAGGTGGCCGATATGGTGCTTGAAAAGGCGAAAAGGCTGGTGGAGCACAAGAAGCATGTTATAATATTGCTCGACAGTATCACCCGTCTGGCGCGCGCTCATAATGCAGTAGTGCCGCACTCGGGCAAGATTCTCTCCGGAGGCGTTGATAGCAATGCTCTCCACAAGCCGAAACGATTTTTCGGCGCGGCCCGCAATATTGAAGAAGGCGGTTCGCTTACAATCATCGGGACCGCCTTGATCGAAACCGGCTCAAGAATGGATGAAGTTATTTTTGAAGAATTCAAAGGGACTGGAAATCTGGAGATGGTTCTTGATCGCAGGTTGTCGGACCGAAGAATTTTCCCGGCGATGGATCTTAATCGTAGCGGTACCAGAAAAGAGGAGCTTCTCATGACTCCTGACGTATTGCAAAAAGTTTGGGTACTGCGCAAATTTCTGGCGGAGATGAATCCGATAGAGGCGATGGAATTCTTGATGGACAGAATGAAGAAGACGAAGAATAATCAGAAGTTCCTGCAATCAATGAAGGATTAGGATTCGACCGGGAACCTGCCTTTATTTCACAAAACCTGTCGGGTTGGTGATGACACCCCTCAAAGCTGAAGCGGCGGCGGTTGCCGGAGAAACGATATAAGTTTCGCCGTTTGCGTTGTCGGCATCAACACCAGAGCTTCTTGCAGTTGTGGTCAGACATTTCTCTCCGGCGGCAAGAAGGCCGTGATCAAAACCCTTGCACGGGCCACACCCCGGATTCATGACCAATGCTCCGGCCTCGACAAAGGCCCGAATAAGCCCTTTTCTTAGAGCTTCAAGATAGACTGCACGGGAGGCCGGATAAATAAGCATTCGCACGTCGGAATTGATCTTTTTCCCCTTTATGATGTCGGCGACGATGCGGAGGTCTTCAAAACGTCCTCCGGCGCAGGAACCGATAATGACCTGATTAATAGGAAGACCTTCAAGCTCAGAAACAGCGCTCACATTATCCATTTTGCCCGGTCGAGCGATCTGAGGGATTACATGGGCAATGTTAAATTCATATATGCCATTATATAGAGCATCCTTATCGGCGAGGGCTGGTCGGTATGGCATCTTTGTGCGACCCAGGAGATAGCGGCGGGACACAGCATCAAAGGAACATATTCCGGCCGTGGCCCCAATACCGGCCGTATAATGACAGAGGGTGAATCTCTCTGAGATCGACATTTGGGCGACAGTAGGGCCATAGAACTCGATCACTTTGTTTAAAATAATTTCTGAGCGAAGACTTCCCGCTACAAATAGGGCTATATCTTTGGCGAAAACAGCCCGTGAAGATTTCCCATTGATGATTATTTTGACCGTTTCCGGCACAGCAAGCGATACTCTGCCGGTCGCCCAGACCACGGCCATTTCAGCGGCGCTTATAGAAGACGCATATGCCCCAATCGAGCCATAGGAATTGATATAGGAGTCTGTCCCGATGGCGAATTGACCGGGAAGAATCTGTCCGTTTTCCAAAACCATCTGGTGACATGCCCCTTCCCCAATGTCATAAAAATACTTTATATTTTGTTTCTTGACAAATTCTCTTAGACTCTTATTAACGGCAGGGGCTTTTTCGGTCTCGAAAGACAATGTTTGATCGAGGGATATTATTATCCTTGAGGGATTCCATACATACGTATAACCATTGTCTCTAAAATATTGCGCTACCAGGCCGGAATCGTTGGGCGAAACAGCAAGGTCGGGTTCTACGCAGATTGTTTCGCCGGTCTCGACTTTTTCCAATTCGGCTCTTGCAGAAAATATCTTTTGCGCTATCGTCTGTCGGCCATAATTGTATTTTCGCCCGACGGCGAGGGTTGGTTCACCGAGGTTTAGCTCCAATTGCTCAAGCTTCAGAAATGCCGGTCTATTTTTTAGGCCATATTTTCTTCTCCAGTTGTAGAAGGCGGCCTTGGAAATCCCGAGTTCCAGCCCACACCGATAATCATCGCCAAATCGTTCCCAAATTTCCCTAATTTCCGCCTCGGAGAATTTAGGAAAAGCATGACGCGGAATATTCTTCTTGCGCCTCCAATATGCGACCAGCTGAGGTGTAGTCCCGCCCAGACGCTCGGCGATTTTCTCGTCGGTCTTATATAGTCTTTGAAGCTGAATCAGCTCCGCTTTTGTCGGGATTTTTGCTCGGGGCATAAGAAATCAAAATTTTTTTTCAACATCCTGTAAATCATGCCGAGGTCAAAGGATACCACTCGCGTTTTACCGATCACGGGCATAAAGTTAGTATCCTCGCTCCATCTTGGGACAATATGCATGTGAAGATGACCCGGTACTCCTGCCCCTGAACCTCGCCCGAGATTCATTCCAAGATTGAATGAATCGGGCCTGAGCGTTTTCTTGATGACATCAACCGTCAGCTGAATCAATTCAAAGAATTCCGTAGATTCAGCCCTGGTCAATTTGTCCAGCGAATTTAAATGTCGATTAGGGACCACCATAGTGTGACCCGAATTATATGGAAACCTGTTGAGGATCACAAAAATCGTTTCGCCGCGATAGACAATAAGGTCCTTCTTGTCGCTGTTTCTTTTTATCCGATTGCAAAAAATGCACCCCTTCTCTTTAGGGCCAAGAATATATTCTGATCTCCAAGGGGCCCAGATAAATTTTTCGCTCATATGGTAGAATATAAATAAAATCTGCCATACCACAAATGGTTTCTGAAGAAGGGATGTGATGGGAAAATGTGCTTGAATGCATTTCTCGCCATCTTTCAATCTTGAGACGTATTTTTTTAGGATTCAGGAGACTATCCCTACTGAGTATGGGATAAACCCAACACTGAAGACGGCCAATTCGATTTGGTTCGCACGCCATATCTCCTTACCAATTCAAAGGTTAGGGGGAATGTCAATTCGGGCATCGGCTTTGCAGTATTCCCCTAATGTTACAATGAGATTTGAAATAGCGGGGAGGTATGGAAATAAATATTGCTCTTGCGAGGAAACGAAAAAGAGAGTCAGCATTTTTCAATTCGCCGGCGACGCATTTCGCACTTAAGGCGCTTTTGGCAATAGCGGTAGTTCTGGTCATTCTGACTCTGATCCAGTGCTCAATAGAAAAACCGGCGGCGCCGACATTCACGACCAATCTGACAGTTCCGCTTATCAACCGGGTCTATTCCATAAGGGAAATTATTGACAAAATAGACCAGCCGGGGCTTTCTATTGATTCCATGGGGGATGTTCTCTTCTCCGCTGATGAGGAGCTTGATACAATAAGAGTCTCCGATAATCTTAATATCAATGATATTTCTCAGGAAGTATCTGAAACAGTCGGGCAGGTTTCGCTTGCCCCCGAAGCGTCGGGTCCGGTTACAATAAATCTTGGCGATTATGTCAGTCTGGATCTGGGTGCGCTTCTACCGGTATCATTCGATGTTCAGAATGACTTTCAACCCTTTAATAATTTCAACTGGGCTGAAATTGCCTCCGGCGGGATTGACTTTATCATAGCGAATGATTTTGGAGTCGATCTCGATACGGTTATCCTGCAGGTCTATGATATCGGAAAATCCCTTTTCATATCGACAGTTCCTTTGCCGCCGCCGGGGATTCCCGCTGGAGGGATTGATACGGCTCATGTTGATCTCGGGGGAAAGACAATTTCGAATCATCTGCGATTAAATATTCACTGCCACACTCCGGGCGGAATGATCCTCTCCCTTGCCGGTAAATCGATGACAAGCTCGATGGGATTTCCGGGCGGTCTGGTCATTTCGGCGGCTCAAGCGGTTATTCCGGCGGTAGAAAAAAGTTTTGCCGGCGAAATTCAGCTTTCGGAATCGAATACAATTATTTCCGCAGAAATATCTTCAGGGACAGCGGAGATTCAGGTACACAATTTCACGCCGCTTCAGGGAAATATTCAAATCAGCCTTCCTGATTTCCGGATAAATGGATCGCCATATACATTATCGCGCGTAGTCAATCCCGATAGCACAGACAGCGTCTCTATCAGTCTTGATGGTTTTGTCTTTGAACCGATCGATCAAACAAGGCCTCAAGCCATAGAGATTCAGGCGACAGCGTCGCTGGATTCGACCGGTTCGACTTTGGTCACCATTCACCAATCCGATTCGATATCTGTAAGGGTTTCTTTATCGGGATTAAAGTTTCAGTCGTTAACCGGAATTATCGATTCGACGCTGGCGAGCTTTGATAGTGTCACCGCGGCAATCGATCTTCCCAAAGGATTCGATTCTCTGCAACTGGTGAATGCAGAATTGATTCTTGAAGTAGAGAACGGAATCAATTTCGACGGTAATCTTAATATTGATATTACCGGAAATCAGGGGAAAATACTCGCCCTTCAGGGTGTTATCGCCGCCGGCAGTCCCAATAGTCCCATGATTTCTTATATATCAAATTCAAATCTGGCCGACTTTCTCAATCCCGTGCCGAGCGGAATAACCGTGAGCGGCGCGGTACAGTTCGGGGATGGCGTCAGTTCCGGCACGATTTCAGCGGATGATTTCATTGTTTCGCGGGTGAAAATAAGTTCGCCCCTTGAAGCGGTGATAGGTCAATCTGTCTTTGAGGGAAATATTGCATCTGAAAAGATTTCTCAAGAAGATATCGATAGAATCACGGACCATATTGTTCAGGCGGATTTCAATTCCACTATCACGAATCACCTGCCGCTTGGAGTCTCGGTTGAAATCTATTTCAGCGGGGATTCGGCGACAGTCTATACCAATCCGGAATTAACGCTTGGCCCAATCGAGGTTAACGCCGGGACTATCGGATCAAACGGTGAAGTTATTGCCTCGACGGAATCGGGAAATATCATTTCAATAGACAGCAATGACATAAAGATTCTGGAAAATCCCATTCTATATTCGGGACAGATTATCACGCTGGCCGGTTCCAACGGACAGACCATAAAAATCACCGGCGATGACTATGTCGCCGCCAGTGGTGTCATTCAGGTTCAGTATAAATTCAACGGCAAATTTTAGGAATTGGGGGAGTGCATGAGATTATCCATTTCTGAATTTGATAGATTGCAGTCGCCTTCGGGGAAGGCAATCATAGTTCTTGCTATTCTGGCTATGATTCCTGCGGCGATATATCCAATGGGTCTCTCGTCCGCGCCAGCCGTTGCGATGGGAGGGTCTTTCATGGGTCTGGCCAAAGGGGTCTATGCTCCGTTGTATAATCCTGCCAATATAGGCCTTTCCGGCTACGGGCAATACGGAATTGAGGTGGCCGGCGTAGGTGCCAGGATATCAAATAACAGTTTCTCTCTTGCTGATTATAATAATTACTCCGGCGCGGTACTCAATGAAGCCGACAAATCAGCCATCCTTGGGAAAATACCCTCAGATGGGCTGAAGATAAATGCAGACGTAGAAGCCAGAGCTTTGGGGCTATCGCTTGGTTCGGTAGTTTTCAGCTTGAGCGGCAATGCCGCCACGGAAGTGAATCTCAGCAAAGATGCGCTGGAGCTTTTTCTGAGTGGGAATGGGCTTAATGATACATTTTCGCTCGATGGGATGTACAGCGAGGCTATCGCCTACGCCTCTGCGGGCATTTCTTACGGAGCTTCAATCTATAAATTGGGGACTCGCCAGCTGGCAGTCGGGGCCTCGTATAAATATATCCGGGGCATTGCTTATGAAAAAGTGACCGAGCTTCGCGGCGGAGTAGCGACGCTCTCTACCGGATACGGTGGCGAAGGCACAATGATTGCGCAGACGGCCGAGGGTGGAAACGGATATGCCGTCGATCTGGGCGCCGCATTGAGATTATCGGATAGCTATACGGCCGGTATCTGCGTTAATAATTTTCTCAGCAGTATTAAATGGAATAATAAAACTGAGGAGCACGGATACCATTTTCGGTTTGACAGCGTTACCGTCGAAAACATGGATGACTCCATAGTAGTTTCTGACGACTATTCCAAAGAAATATCGGCCTTCAAGTCGAAACTGCCGGCAGTTATGAGGCTTGGTCTGGCTAAGACATCGGGAAAACTTCTCTGGGCAGTTGACTGGGAGCAGGGGTTCAAGCAGGCGGCGGGGTCATCATCACAGCCGAGGATATCAGCCGGCGTTGAGTATAGACTTGTCGGGTTTCTTCCCTTGAGAGCCGGGTATTCGCTTGGAGGAAAGAACGGTTCGGTTATTTCAGGCGGGCTGGGTTTTAATATAGCTGTGGCCTATCTCGACTTCGCGGTTGCTAATCATAGCGGCTTAAATTTTGGGGCAAGCAAAGGGATTCATCTGGCAATATCAACCGGAATCAGATTATAGAGCAAGGAGGCGGCGATGAGAAATAACAAAAATATCGATAAAAGAATAAAGTACTTTATTTCATTCCTGACGATAGGCCTTGGGCTGGCTCTCGGTTCGACTACAGCGGCAATGCCCCCGCATGAAGCTCTGCTTGAAAGGATCGCAAAAGGGGAAACAGCTCTCCCCTATTATATGGAGAATAGGACAAAATTGGTTAGTCAGGGTATGAATATGGCGGCAAAATTCCGCGCCGGGAAGCCATCTTATATAGGAACATTTAAGGCGCTGGCCGTGCTGGTGAAATTTTCGGACAAGGACACTTCTATTTATGCGGCTGAATTCGACACTCTGATATTTGTAAATCGGCAGGGGACAGTCAGACATTACTATAATGAAGTTTCTTACTCACAGCTGGATATTATCACAGTGAACCTGCCCTCTTCACTCGGATGGCGAACCGCCCCGCAGACTTACGCTTATTACTGCAACGGTCAAAACGGTCTTGGGGCTTACCCCCATAATTCCCAGAAACTTTGTGAAGACATTGTCGATCAAATCGATCCGTCTATTGATTTTTCAAATTATGATAATGATCATGACGGATATGTAGATGCGTTGATTTTTGTGCATACCGGGCCGGGGGCTGAATATACGGGAAGCGACTACGATATCTGGTCGCATCAATGGGGCATAATGCCAAGAATGAAGGACGGCGTATATATTTCAGGATATTGCGTACAACCGGAATATTGGCAAGTTCCGGGAGATATTACCTGCGGGGTCTTTTGTCACGAGCTGGGTCATATATTTGGGCTTCCAGATTTGTATGACACAGATAGTCCCACGGATGCCTATGGAGTGGGACGATGGTCGCTTATGTCATACGGAAGCTGGAACGGCCCCACCGGGATGGGCGATTATCCGGCGCATCCTGACGCCTGGTCGAGAATCCAACTCGGATTCAAAGATTATGTCAATGTCTCTTCCAATGCGAATGGTATTTCAGTCCCAAGCGTGGAAGGCGGTGGGAGTATTTACCGGCTCTGGTCAAGCGGAGGCGCAAGCAATCAATATTTCCTGGTCGAAAACAGGCAGAAGACGGGATATGATTCTTATCTTTCATCAGGCGGCCTCTTAATCTGGCATATTGACGACTCACAATACAGCAATGATAACCAGTGGTATCCCGGCCATACGTCATCGGGGAATTACCTTGTGGCTCTGGAACAGGCCGATGGTCTGTTTGAACTTGAGAAGAAATTTTCGGTCGGCAATTTAGGTGATCCCTTTCCGGGAAATATAGCAAAAACGTCGTTCACATCGCTTACAATCCCAAATTCCAATTCATATTCGGGAGAAAATACTTATGTCGCGGTAACCAATATCTCGCCTTCGGCGTCAACGATGACGGTCAATTTCCAGGTTTCATTTGCGGCAGATGTTGATGAGGCCAATAATGAAATTATTCCCGAGTCGATATATCTGGGCCAGAATTATCCTAATCCATTTAATCCTGCGACCAAAATTGAAATCAATCTTGATCGCGGAGAGAATATCAGGCTTGACATCTATGATATTCTTGGTCGTCAGGTAAAAAGCCTCTTGGACGGATTTCATCCCGCCGGCGACATGAATGTCAGTTGGGACGGATCTGACGATAACGGGCAAAAACTTCCGTCGGGAGTCTATTTTTACAGACTAATTTCCAACGATGGGGAACATGTTAAGAAGATGACGCTGTTGAAATAAATAGATGACCGGATTGGATGTCGGTCATGCCGGGCGAAGCGTCGCCGCCTCCCCCTCGGCGCCTCCCCGGCAAATAAAAAACCCCTATCCAGGCTTTTGGATAGGGGTTTTGAAGTTAGGTTAATCTGGATAAATGGCGCCGAGATCGACTTTCTCCGTCTCCGTGCTCGTGCTGATACCCCGCTTCTCGCGCTTGTGTATCATATAGCAGTGCTTGCAACGTTTGGGATCCTCAGTAAATCCCCGTTCGGCAAAGTACTCCTGAGCGCTGATCGTAAACACAAACTCCTGCCCGCATTCAACACAGATTAGGATTTTCGGTTCATGACCGGAATCCATTTTTCCCCCTCTCGCCTTTAGCTTTTGTTAACTTCCTTGTTACCTCCGAATGGGCTAAAATTCCTAATCGGGACAAATTATGCTATTATCCCGCCCTGTATAAAGTATTCAAATACTTATGTCAAGGAAAAAAATGGTATTCCGACTCTAAAATGGGTTACAGGGGGGAGGAGGGCCGCCTTTGTAGAGGGAATTTATCAAATTGGTCACATCGAGTATGTTTATTGTCCCATCACAAGTTGCATCCCCTGCCCCCAACTCTGGAAGGGGAGCGACTCCTTGTTTATAGAGGAAATTTATCAAATAGGTTATGTCAAGAATGCTGATTGTCCCATCGAAGTTAGCGTCGCCATGCTGGAGTACTAAAGAAATTGGTTCCGCGGTGGAGTCATATACGGTTGAGTCTCCCTGCGAATGAACAGAGAGGTACAATTTATCTCGCACGGACAGAGGCGTCCCGGTTGGAGATTTTAGCTCAAATCCGAGTATCGAATCCTGCAAACCTGCCAGGGCAAATAAGGAATCTACGGGATCGGCTATCCAGCCGAGGCTATCGGTTATTCTTATTCGGACGTTGTCTGATTCGCTATGGTTATTGGCGACACTATACTCCATCAAACGGCCATGTCCGGAATATCCGAGCGTATCGGTGATCATGGCGCCAGAGACAGAATAAGGAGGGACAATCTGGGCCAAATATGAGAAGGAGTTCCCGCCGGTATATTGGCTGATGTTTGCGGCAACAAGAGTCACTGAATAATAATTTTGGAAGCTATCGATATTGGCGACTGCAGTCCATCCTGACGGGTTCATGACCAGCTTTTCAAAAGTATGAGTATTCAGGGAGCTTGATTTTATTATGTAGGCCGCCCACTCAACGCCGTCGGATCCGTCAAATGAAATTCTCAATCGATCCTTATATCCGGCCGGTGAGAAACGGATATATGCGGAACCATACCCTTGTGGCGCGGCCGAGACAATATGCATGGCGACCGGATAGGCGGATTGGCTCTCTGCCATAGTCATCGCCGGATAGAAACCGGCTTCTCCATAATGATGCCCGTCATTTCTGGTTGACGTGACAAAGTTCCAGGTAGTGAATTCGGCCAAAGCGCTGTCGAAATTGTATCCCACCAGCGAGAGCGAATCGTTGATGGCATTATAAGCCGTCGTATATCGGCAGGCTTCCCATATTCTCTTCGCCAGAGTAGTATCGGCGAATCTTTCCTCCAGGAATTTGGGCCAAATAAAACTTGAATAAACATGAAAGGTATTATCGGTAAGGGCTGTCTGAGGCGAGCTGAAAAATGTGCTCAGATAGTTATAATTGTCATTGACGACGTCAAAGACCACATCTTCCATCCAGGTGGAACCGGCCTCCATCCACCATAATTCCTCGCCGTAATCATAGGCAAATTGGACGGCATGATAGAATTCATGGGCGATAGTGACTTTGGCCGCCCCCAGCTGGTCACCGTCGGGGTCTGTATTGGGCGGGAAGCCAATGAAATTGCGGTGTATGGAAATGAAGCTTATTCGGTCATTCCACGGATTGGGACCAGCCCCCTCGGGCTGGGTATATCCATAGTATCCCATCTCCTCAAAATAAATGTCATATCTGGAATCCCCGCCAGACACGCCATCAGAGGGCGGAGTCATATAATGGAGGTTATCAATCTCCGTTCTCCAAGTCGAATCGCAGTAGTTGGCGCAGTTTTCGACATAATCGGGAATGCCATTATGATTATTGTCCGTAGTGGGCACCGCATTGGCGCCGGACGTATTATAATGCAATTTATAATGTCCTCCGGGGGAATCATAGGTATAGGTACCCGTGGGTCGAGCCAAATACTTGGCGACTATCGCCTGACCCTGGGGAGTAAGAATTCCAAGACTATCCTGCGCCTCCCTGAAGACAAAGGTCGCCGACTTCGCTTTCGGCCTTTCAGAGGCCGGCAAGGCGGACTTATATTTTGAAGGCAGGCGGTCATAATCCCGAACCGACATCAATTGATAAATAATCTTTGATTCATAATTGATCAATCCGGCCTTAAAATCATCCTCAATCAGAACGGCGGGAACTTGCTCTGCGGCATTTCCTCTAACTGCCGGGATTAAGGAAAATCCAATGACAGGAAGGGCAAGAATTAATCCAGCTTTAGACCATAGTTTCCAATGCATAAATACTCCGATTTAATTATGGGCGATAGGGACAGGGTGGATTACCGCCTTTATAGACAAATTTTATCAGGTAAGAGATATCAAGAATATTCACTATTCCATTGCAGTCGGCGTCTCCAAGCAGATAATTATTCACCGGAGACGGGCCATGCTTGTATAGAAAGTTAATTACATAGGTAATATCCTGGGCATTGACGACTCCGGATCCATTGGCATCGCCGAAGGGTATGAAAGTTGTCCCAAAAGCATATTGATTATCATCCAGCCATGGGGAAACAACCAGAGGGATGAAGACAACGGAGTCATAGAGTAGGAAATCGTATATTCCACAAGATGTTCTCCCCTCAAAATCCATCGGGCAATTGTCCACAAAAGATATTGCGGCGCCTGCAAAAGTGAGGTAAGCGAATGCCCATTCTACAGTATTTGCCCCATCAAAATCAATCCTGAGATAACCGTTAAGGGAAGTGTCGGGATAGGATTTGATATAATTGCATGAAAGACCATCAGGCGGATTCACGGGTGATATGGGCGAGAAAGGGTAAGATGGGATCACTCTGTCTAATGGCGCAATGGGGTAATAGGCGCCGCTGTCATAGCGGGCGGTGTCGCTTCTGGAACCGGTGAAATAATTCCACGACTCAAACTCAGGGAAAGTAGTTTCCATTGATTTGCCGTATGGCAAAAGGGCCGAATCTATCGCGGGAATCGAACTGTTAAATCGGCAATGATTCCAAATAGAGTGAATGATACTTTGCCCGAATTTTTCCTCGAGAAATAGAGTCCATACAAATGTGCCATACATGTGGTAGCCGTTGGCGGTCAGAGAGGTATCCGGATAATCATAGAAAAAAGGCAGATAATTATAATTATCGTTGACTGCGGAAAAGGTGAATTCTTCAAATGCCGTCGCCGACGACTCCATCCACCAGAGGTCTTCCAGCCCGTCATACGCCAGCTGGGCGGCATGATAATATTCATGGGCGCATGTTACTTTCTGGGCGCCAATAACATCCCCCTCAGGGTCGTCATTTGGAGGAAAATCAAGAAAAGTATTATTAATTTGGATATATGATGAGTAGTCGTTCCATGATGAATCGCCCGCATATTCTCTGATTGTAACGCCATAGGCTGAAATCTTAATAAGATAAATATCATAATATTGGTCTCCGTCCGAAGGAGGAACCAAATAGCCCAAGTCTTGGTGATAATATTGATAGCTGCTATCGGCGTAAAGACCGATTCTTTCAACATAATCCGGCATTCCGCTGAAATCCAAGTCCTCCATAGGAACCGCATCATAGCCGACCGTATCAAAATGAATAGCAAAATGTGATTCAGGAGAAATATAAACTGCGTCCGAATTGGGCCTGGCCAGATAGGCGGTTGCCTTCTGCTGTTGGTCCGGGGATAGGAGCCGCCAATTATTTAAGGCCTCCATTACTATGGGAGTTCCACAGGGGATAATTTCCTCGACAGCAGATTTGAATTGAGCAGGGAGGTCTCTGGGGGCGATTATGGCCTGCAGTTTGAAAAAAAGCTTATCTCCCTGAGAGATTTTCCCCTCTTTGAAGGCCTTTTCGATAGACATAATTGAAGAGCCAGTTTTATATGCAGACGGCAAATTAGCGGCATACCCAAAGTGAAAGCCGACCAGATAGAATAACATCAGGGCCATCAAAGATGTGAGAACTTTTTTCATATAACTCCTTGTCCCGCAATCGAAGCAACCACGAGAAAACACTGGCAGTAAGGGGCAAACTTCTCCGTAAATAATTTACCAATTTTACCCATTTTGTCAAGGACAAAATCGGTGTAACGTATTGAAATATTATTATTTACCATAATTGATATTATTTCAGTTAAAATATTGCCCGGCCGCCAGCGATACCCCCCATTGCTTCAGTTTCGCGGCATACGCCAGATCCATTCTTATTATGTCATGGTTGGAGATTTTTCCAGTTCCGATCCTTATTCCACCGCCAATTGACCATAAGAAATCATCTTTTGAAAAGCTCTCGCCATGCCTTATACTCTGCCCCAGATCAACAAATTGCACGGCGCCTATGTCCACAGATAATATTCTAATTCCCGGAAAAAATCTGAGCTCCTCGGTGACACGAAAAAGCTTCTCGCCGCTGACATAATTTTTGGGATACCCTCTGACACCAGAATTCTCCCCCAAACGAAGGGAGGAAAGGCGGTCTTTTCTGAGGTCCTCTTGATAAATGGCATACATTATAGGCGTCATCCACGTAACCCGGTTATTATAGTATTTTATCGAAACAAGGGACTGTTTTCTGAAGTCAATACTGCCGTCATACCAATACTTACGATTAAGAGCCAAAAATAAGAAGCTCTTATTCCGATAAAGAGAATAATTGAAGGAAAATGATATAGATTGGTAGAGTTTTCTCGAGCTATTATCAAAGTACCAGCCGCTGGTCAATGAACCTCCGGTCAGAAGTGAAATATCTTCAATTTTCCTAAAATTGTCGATTCGCGAAGTCTTGGCATATTGGATATTTTGCAGTCCAAATTGAGCAAAGATGCAGTTATAAGCGCTATCAACCGGGAAAATCACTCCCGAGCCTCTGAAATCAGAAAAATTAAAATGTCGATATTGATAGGTCAAGCCGGTCAAGACCTTACTATGCGATTCTCCCCACCGGAATATCGAACCGATTTCATAAACCTCTCCCCCGATTCGGTTTTCGGCAATCTTCTCGCGGGTCGAATAATAGTCATCTCGGCGTTTGACTTTGGAATACGAGAAGGAATAACCAAATCTGGAATTAAGAGAATATAGAGGTTTTTGCAGGGTAAAATCCAGTTGGCCTATTTCCGGATCGCTATTTGCAGAAATGCTGAATTGATTGCGAGTACCAAGAAGTCTTCTCTCCAGATACGACAGTTGAAAATAATCGGCCTCTGTTTGTCGATGAAAATAATCAAATAAAACATACTGACCCAGTCCAAGCAGATTCGATTCTTCTGCCCGCAGTTCAATGATATTTTGTCCGGCCACCCGGCTGAATGATGGCCCTCCCGCGAGAGTCCAGCGGTCAGAGGTTGTGACTTTCATAATTCCATTATTATTTTCATCGGGGTCATAATCAACTCTGGCGTCCCAAAGATATGGCAGTGCCCTGAGATTTCGTTCGGTTTCATCAGCTAACTCTCGCGAAAAAGGCTCGCCCGTATTTTGCAGTATTTCTCGGGAGATGACATATTTTCTGGTTTTTATATGCAGTCTATTGGCCAGTTTGAAAAACCAGTGATTATATGCCAACGAATCAGCGCTGAAAATATTGCGATTATCGATAACTATGGTATCGATTGTGGGGGGGGCAGAATCGGCCCAACAGATTGCATTTATCGTTGAGCTGATTAACATGGCGAAGATTATATAGGCGGGTGACATCATCTTAGACATTGTCAAAGTTGTCAGCCACCCAACGCCGCTTCCAATTTGACAAACTCGCTTTTTTCAAATTATAAGATGCCTAATGGGTACGGATCAGGCAGAATTTTGTACGACTGTTTATGAAAAGATAGACTGTCAGCGTCAGGAGGCCGAAGTCACGAGCCAGAAGGCTGATGATATTGCTCTTGGCCTTCGAACTGACAGTAAAACAACCGCATTCAAGATTGACCCCTCGGGCGAGATTTATGGACAAAGCTATAATGAAACTTAGAACCAGGAGATTGGCCAGCAGAACGCCGCCCTCTTTCCAGATACCCATTATAATGCAAATACCGGCGGCCAACTCGACCCACGGGAGAAAGAGAGCGAATATATTTATGAAATCTGAAGGCACCAGATGATAATTGTAAACGATTCGGGCAAATTGCGCGGGATGGGTGATTTTATCAATGGAAGCGTAAATGAATATTGCTCCTACTGCTATTCTGATAAGCAGAATCAGATAATCATTATTTAGGATTTTTTTCCAATTGCCCATGTCAGTTCAATTTCTCTATTGGAAGTCGGGCTTTTTCCCACTCCCGCCAGCCGCCATAGAAGACCAAGATTTTATTATACCCTCTGGCAACGAGCTCTCTTCCCAGAAAAAGAGAGGACTCGCACTCATCGCCCGAGCAATAGGTCACTATTTCCCCACTCTTGGGAAGTGAATCAACGACTTTTCCCCAGTATTCATCAAGCCGCTCGAAGGGAAGGTTAATAGCGGCTCGAATATGACCGGAAGAATAATCTTCCGGTTCGCGCGCATCCAAGAAGATCGTTTTTTTGGACTGGAATTTTGCCGCGGCCTCATCAAGTGAAATAAAGGGGGGATCTCCTTCTGCGGCTGAAGGTGGGACAATTATCGAATCAGAGCCCGCCATCGACGGCCAGCTTCCGCGCAAAGGAATGCTTTGGGATGACAGGGAATTAAATACCGTGGCCAAGACGCCTGAGATAATGATAATCACTGCGGCCTGCCTAATCCGAGATGCCATAAATGGTTTTACAATCCTTTTCGCCGTCGGTTCATAACGATAATAAATAAGCCACAGGCTTGTAAGTCGGGCGGCAATATAATTTTATCGAGAAAAATGTCAATACCTCAAATCAAGGCATATAAAAAAGGCCGGCCTTTCAGCCGACCTCAAAACCGTCTAACTTGATATCCAACCTATTGCTTACGGAAATTACCAGATCATTTGTATTTGCCCGGAATGGTCCTGGCGCCCTTTTTTCCTCGGTTTCATATTTAACAGGTTAAAATCCCCCTTCAAAATCTGCGATGCCACCACCGCAAATTTATCCGGGCTCAGTCCTTGCAATCCATACGGGTGCCAGCAGTCCTTAACTCCGACTCTGGCGAAATCTTCTTCTTCTTTTCTCAATGGCATATACTCTTCCCCTGCCAGCCTTTATAGTGGGTTAAAGGGGCTGTTGCTGTTAATGAATGGCGGGCCTGCTAAGGGGCAAAATTCTTAAAACCTGAAACCACCTCCTTCAGCTTCGCTAATTGAACCTATTCAGTTTTTCCAGCACCGTGAGGAAAGTGTTGTATCTCCAGTAAGTACTACGGCAGTAAAGAGTAGTATATTTTATCTTCTTCCATATATAGGGCGCTTAACATACACTTCAAGAATTCATGAGACGCCTTAACTTATTGATAGCGCGATGCTTATAAATGTTGACGACTTGTTGCTTAACTCCCAAGATCATTCCGATTTCCTCTTGTTTTTTCCCCAGAAGATAAAGCTTGAGCACTTCCTTCTGCCTTTTCGACAAGGAATGATTTATGTGCCATTTCAGTCGTCCCCTCAGACGCTCGAACTCAGCCTGCTTCTTCTCATCAAGCGGCGGCCAATGGTAGGGAGATTTCTCCTGAGAGAAAGACTCAATAATCAGTCGGTCAACGAGTATTTCGGCAAAGGAGGATGACATGCGGTATTTTATTCGTAGGATAGATTCAGCGTCTTTCCTGCATTATTTTTTGCAGGGAATCGGGGGCGATATTATATTTTTGCGCCAGCTGGAGACACAATTGCGTCCTTGCAATCTCCCTTTCTCGGAGGCCCAGGTCCTGAGGTAAAGATTTCGTGAGCGAATCATATTCAATGAGCATTTTTTCAACCATTAGAGAATTAGCGCTATTCTCTGCCAATCTCGTACTGTCGGCAATACGACTGATATTTTGGGAGACTTTAAGGCTTTCAATCTGGGATTGATAAAGGCTTTCTAATCTTTTTATCGAGTCGGCATAAATGCGAGTGGAATCATTGCCGCGCTGAATTAAGATGCGCGCAATTTGAGCGCGATAATACGTCTCAAGGGTCTTGATTGAGTCGAGATAGAACCTGGTAGAATCGCCTGATTTTCGGGCATAAAGGCTTTCATCCGAACGTGGATTTTGCGTCTGAATTGACTGATTCTTGGCTCCTTCCCGATCGGCCGAACGGCATGACCTCAATATGGCAATGATAATGATTATAGAAATTAGAAAAATGATGGAAAAAATTTTAAAACCGGTCTTAGTCATATTATGACCTATCCTCCGTGTCGGGAAGATAGGTCATTAGGGCATTGCTGTCAAGAATCAAACTTACTGAGTGACGATGACCGAGCCGGTCATGGATGGATGAATGCTACAATGATAGGGAAAGGTTCCGGCTGTGACAAATTTGAAGGCATAGAAATTATTTTGGTTCAGATTTCCCGAGGAAGTAAAGGCTCCATTATCGCTGGTCACCGTATGCGGGGCAGAGTCTTTATTGGTCCAGGTGACAGTCGTGCCTGCTTTGACTCTCAGGGGGGCCGGGGAAAATTTGAAGCCGCTTATGGAGATGGAGCTGTCGCCCACATTATTTCCGCCGCTGTTGTTGGGGTTTGTCCCATAATCGCTGTTTTTGGAGCAGGATACGAGAGCAATGACCGCTATCAGGGCGAATAGGACGATTGGCATTCTCGAATTTATTTTTCTCATTTCAGGACTCCTTTTATTATTGGACTATTATGGTCTATGATAAACGAACAAGAATGCGAAGGGAAAGTTCCCGTCGAAAATGATACCCCGTAGTGGCGTCTCGCGAGACGCCACTACTATTTATAATAGGGACCTCATTTGTGCTTGCGTGAGAATCGGCATATTGGGATGTTCAATAGAACCCATCCGGCGTCCCGCAAGGCGGGGGCTCTGGATGGGGTACAAACGTTGCGCGGTTCTTGCGACCACAATTTTATTGGCGGCGTGTGAACCGGCGCCCATTGCGGCCCAAGGAATTGCTGTCGCTGGGTCACATCTCGACCCATGGTCGAGACAAGACCCAGTCCGTCGGGAGCCGGAGCATGACGGCCGAAACTTTTCAACTTGTGGGACAGCCTCAGGGTTCCTGACATCGCACAAAGAGATTCTTGACGCCGAGATGAGAAGTTAAACCTCAAAAAAACCCGGCTCATCCTTAAGCCGAGTTAATCCGCCGCCAGCCGTTTTCCCCGGTCCAGCGGCATCATCTGCACCATCCACCAACTGATATTATATACAGGCGAAGGCAAGCATTTGTTCCGGCTATTTCCTAATTTTGAGAATCAAGTAAATCCACGGCCGTACCATCGACCACCAGCCGCTAAAAGGTTTTATTTTGCTGTAATCTTTGGTCTGGGCCGGGTAAACCATCGATACCGGAGCTTCTTTCACGCGATATCCTCCTTTGAGTACATGATAATGTATGTAGTACTCCATTTCATATTTATCAAGCCAACTCTGGTCAAGATTGAAACGGGGATTACTAAACAGCGAAAGTTTATAGGCCCGGAAACCGCACGTGATATCGGTTCCTTTGAACTCCATAAAAAGATTGACGATCTCGGTAAAAAGGTTGATCATGACCTTCCTGAAAAAAGGCAAATGGGGCGATTGCCCGCCGGGTAGATTCCTCGACCCTTGCAGATAATCATACCCTTCGTTGATAATGGGATCAGTCAGTCGGGAAATTTCTGTCGGGCGCATTTTTCCATTGGCCGCCATAATGACTAATATCTTGTAATCGTTCTGTCGTCCAAAGGAAATCGCTTCCCGAATGCCACAACCTATTCCCCGGTTTGTTTCATGCCTGATTACTTCATAATTATTTTCTTTCAGAAATTCAAAGCTCCCGTCGTTGGAGCCATCATCGACAAAAAGGAGATCATAAGGTCTATCGGATGGAAATTGGGAAATGATACTTTTAAGTTTTTCCCCTTCATTGAAGGAGAAAAGAGCGACCAAAATATCGTGACGCGGCATTACTTATCGTTGTCGGTTTCGGTATAGGGCGGCCAGAGATAAGGTCTCTTGTAAGCATTTATTCGGCAGGTTAATTCATTCACGGCTTTGATGACCTTTGCCGGATTTCCCGCCGCTACCATCATAGCGGGGATATTAGAAACGACCACCGAGCCGGCTCCGATCAATGCCCCCCGCCCGATTTTCACGGCGGGAAGGAAAGTGCAATTAGCGCCGATTTTGACAAGGTCGCCAACAATGGCTCCACCGCCGCATTCTTTATATCTGGGGCAATTCATTGGATGGGGGTCATCAGTGAAGACAGCATTGGGGCCGATGAACACATAATTCCCGAGTGTCACCATTTCCAGAAAGCATCCCGAATGTATTCTGCAGAAATTCCCGATTTTGTTTTCGAATTCAAGAACTGCATTGGTGCCGACGGAGACATTATTTCCGATGATATTGTTTTCCCTGATTGAAGAACCCTGTCCGGTTTGGAAATTATCGCCGATGACAGTCCCGGCATAGATGGTCGTGAATGGTCGGATGACCGAATTTATCCCGATTGTCAGCGCGAGTTCGCCTTCTTTTCTCCCACGCGGGGGTTGGCCGAGTATCGCCGGGCCATATATAACAGCGCCTGCGCCAATGGAAACGTTATCAAATATTTTCACATCGCCTAATATTTGCAGATTTTTCATAATGTAATCACTTTGCCTCCCTGTTTCAGGGATTGATTGGCCGCCTCGAGAATTCTGACGACTCTCAAACCCGATTTTCCATCAGTCAGAGGCGCTTTCTTTTCAGAAATCGAACTGACAAATTCTTTGGCAACCAGGCCCAACGCCTCAGTCAATTCAATTTTTGGCGCCATCATATCGCCCGTTCTATATTGCACGAGAATATCATAGACATCTTCCCGGCTTTTGACATAATCCACTCCCTTATCATATATTTTGATCTTCTCCGACGGTTCAACATCATCATAAACTATCATTTTTTTGGAGCCGCAGATAAGAGTCTTGCGCACTTTCACCGGCGCCAGCCAATTGACATGAATATGTCCTATCAGATGAGAATCAAATCCTATCGAAATATAGGCGATATTTTCTATTTCGCTGTCAAAATGAGCCACGCCTGTAGCCGATATGGTTCGTGCATTTTGCGCCAAAAGGTAATCCATTATTGCTACGTCATGCGGAGCCAGATCCCAGACAACATTTATGTCATGTTGAAATAAACCAAGATTTACGCGCACAGAATCAAAATAGTACAGCTCGCCGAGTTCGCCGCTGTTAATTATCTCCTTGATTTTTCTAACCGCTCCCGTATAGATGAAAGTATGATCGACCATCAGGGTCAGCTTTTTTCTTTCGGCCGTCTCGATAAGGACCTCAGCTTGCTCCGACGTGGCGGTCATCGGCTTCTCCATGAGAACATGCTTCCCATTTTCCAACGCTTCCATGCCGAGGGGAAAATGAGTCGAGACCGGGGTGGCAATCACGATGGCATCGATATTTCTGTGGCGCAATAGTTCATTGCAGTCTTTTGTGATGATCTCAATATTGGGGTAGAGCCTTGAAATATATTTTACCCTGTCCTCCCGAAGATCCGAAACGCCTATAACCCTGGCATCTTCCAGCAGATTGAAATTTCTGATGAGATTAGGCCCCCAATATCCGCATCCAATTATTCCAATATTCATAAATTTGATCACCTAAAAATAAACGACGCTCTTATCATACCTTTCTATTTCTATGTAAATCCGGTAACGGCCGGTCTGTTTCCCAATCACGGGAGACAGGTCATCTTTCGTTACCTGATCCAATTTTTTATCTGATATAAAATAGGATATAACCGAGTCAGACGAAAGAGGATAATTTATCCAGACTCTTGGATCGCCCTTATCAATAAATCTCTCACTGGAGGAACGATTCAGATCGGGAATTGAGGCCGAGTCGGCGCCGGTCAAAGGATGATTTCCAAATAGGGTGATGGGCTTATCAAGACTGCCGGAGTCGAGCGGGCCAATCTGAATATCTATAAAGCCGTCCCTCTGAACAAAATCGCTAAAAACACTCGATGATAACTCAAAGTAGGACCAATGTCGGATTTCTTCTTTGCCGACGTCGAGCATCTTCTCAAAAACAGCATAGGTTGCCTTTCTGTAGTATTTGGAACTAATCGGCGGCTGACCGACGGAGAATACCGATTTGTATCCATTGATAGAAATCTGAAATTTATTTTCAGCGCCTCTTACTCCGAGCAGATCTACCCTTATCCCCGGCGACTCTTTAGGGGCTATGCGAAAGCTTTTGGGTATATATATTCTGGCCCCGGCCGCCTGATCGGAATTATCCAGGCAGTATTTCCATTCGGCCCAATTTTCCGGCGTGGAGCCAATGACGAAAGATACAGCAAATAAGATAATGCCGGGTATGGCGGTGACACAAAATGCTTTTGCAAATCCAATTGATGGATAGACCAAGCGGCCAAGATAAATTAGAATTGCGAGCAGGATCAGGCCGGAAAGAATCAGCGAGAGGGTTTTCCCCGGGACGGGTCCAAAAAAATCGACAAACAATTTCGTGGGAATTGATAGAATGAAAATCCCGCCCGCCAAAGATAGAATTATCCCCAATAAGCGGTGGATTTTTTTCGGGGAGGAAAATGCCCGCCAAAAATAGCCAAGGGCCTTAATCAAAATCCCGCTTGAGGCAATAACCAGCAGGGGCATTGGATTCAAGTTGTATCTGGCCAGAGAATGAAAGATAACATGCACAAAGGTATAGTACAATGGAACTAATAGTAGATATATATATCCAGTACCGGAGCCGAACGAATAGTAGAAGATCCCGAAGAGGGCCGAAATCACGATGACAAGGTGGATAATAGCGCTTATGTCCGGTGTGATTATAAATGACTGCCTAAAATCATTGAAAGGTTTTGACCAGAGGCGTACGAATTTCTTGACAAGCAATTTTGCGTATCCGCCCGGGTCATGGGAGATTGTGTATGAAACAGGATATATCCAGAAATCCCTTTCGGCATAATCGAGGTCGTATCCCTCGTACTTAATTGACGAACTGGAACGGAAATTCGCCTCGGAATAATGAGGATCGCGGACGGCAGGTTGACCATAGTAGAGACTGGTTATTATCACCCAAGGGAGGGTGACCGCCAGGAATGGAAGCGATGCTTTTGATATTAAGGCCAGGCCATTTTTCAGATCAGCTCGATGTTCGTAGAGAAAGCCTATAAGGAAGGGAACAAAGAGCAATGAAGCGGTCGGTTTGGCCAGAACCAGAAGCCCCAATGTCAAACCGCAAAGGTACAAGTATTTTGCCGTCCGGTTCCTGTACCAAAGCAGTATCAGATATAAAGAAAGTAGAATCAGAAAAATAGTTATCGGATCAGGCGAGACTATGCCGCTTAATAATATAAACGGCAGGTAAATTATATATAATAGACCGGCCAGCAAGGCGGATTTTCGGCCAAAAAGCGAATCGGCAATTAAGAATAAAAGGACAAGACAAAAGCTGTCGATAATTGCATTGATAAATCTTACGACAACAAAATCGGGGAAAATATTTTGCCAGAAAATCGCGGCCAGATATGCGGGAAGAAGCGGACCGGAGATAAAAATATATTCCTGCGCCGCGGCTATTGACGGTTTGCCATAGTACAGCCATTCTATCTGTTCCCCGTTTATATATTGATTGAGATAGGTATCAAACTGGGCCTGCTGGAAAGCCGAGTCGGAGGAGGAATATTTTTCCGGATGTCCGAATTGCCCCCCATTCTCAAGATAATAGATTAATCCGACAGCCGCTGATGAATATATTCGGGCATCCCACATGACGGGAGCCTGTCTCTTCCCGATTACGAAGCCGAGCCGGACTGTGAGACAGACCGCGAATAAGATTATAAGAATTTGGCGGAGGTTAAGGCGAGAAAACATCAAGGAGGATTCAGGCGCCTTTCTTGCTAAGTGATAAATACCAGTCCACAGTTCGTTTCAGACCGTCGCGAAGAGTCACCTGAGGTTGCCAGCGGAGTCGAGTGCGAATTCGCTCAATATTTAGAACCCTGCGCCTGATGTTATCAATATCCCTCCGGTCAATATTTTCGCAGATTGCCTCTTTGTGCATTATAGATGACAGAATGTCTATAAGTTGTAATATACTGGTTTCAAATCCGGCTCCAATATTAAAGATCATGCCGTCGGCGCGGGGCGACAGCAGCGCCAGAAGAGTACCGGAGACGGCATCATCGACATAAGTAAAATCTCTGGTCTGATACCCGTCGCCGTGAATCTGAATCGGTTTATTATCATCGATGGCCATAATAAATTTCGAAATGACCCCGCAATACGGATTTGAGGGATTTTGCTTCGGGCCGTAGATATTGGAATATCTTACCACCGATACCGGGACATAGAATGTCTCATAGAAGGCATAGCAATAATTTTCGCCGGCTAATTTTGATACTGAATAAGGCGAGAATGTAAGAGGCGTCTCATCCTCGACAATCGGTAAGATGCGCGGATTGCCATAGATTGATGCAGAGGACGAATAGACGATTCCTTTCGGTTTGGTTTCCCGGGCGGCCATCAAAATATTCAGTGTCCCGCCAATGTTCGTTTCGAAATCATCCCGTGGGTTTTTGGTCGAGACAATAATATTACGGGCCGCGAGGTGGGCCACATAATCAACGCCTGACATTAATTTGCGCACCAATGCATAGTCGGCGACCGAACCCTGTACAAAGTCATAATTGATTCCGCTATCTATGTTGGCCAGATTGCCGGTAAAAAGATCATCGAGTACGGTCACTTTTCCGCCAGCTTTGACAATTGCAGCGACCAGATTGGAGCCGACAAAACCGGCTCCCCCTGTCACTAAAACCCTGCATCCCGAAAAATCGATATTAATCACTACTATTTCCTTAGTCTTAATGTTAGATAAACGAGAGGCTTGGCCAATCGCCACCAATCGCGAAATGGCTTCATCTTAGTGAACTGTTTGCGATTCTGATGGTAATAAATTGTTATGGGCGCCTCTTTAAACCTGATATTTTTGCATCTAACCGCTTTGTATAATATATAGGGCTCAAGTTCGTACCTGTCAAGCCAATCCTGATCAATGTCAATATTCTCTTTTTCAAAAATAGAGAGTCGAAAAGCCCGAAAACCATTGGTGGCATCGGTTATTCTTCTTCCGGTCAGCAGAGAAAACAAGAGGGAATAAAGCTGGGTAGTGACCATGCGGAAAGGTCGATCATTAACGACCCTCCCCCCTTTCATTCGGCGGGAACCCTGTATGAAATCGTATTCATTCTTGATGATCGGCTGGACCACTCCTTCTATTTCTTGAGGTTCATGCTGGTCGTCGCCGGAGAGTATGGCGCAGATTTCAAAACCATTTTGGATTCCGTATTTGATGCCGGTTCTGATTCCGGCGCCGACGCCCATATTTTTCTTATGTCTAATGACAACCGCTCCGGCAGAATGAGCTTCATCGGACGTACCGTCGCTGGAAAAATCATCAGCGACAAGAATGCAATCGACAAGAGGAATGGCCTTAACCTTCTGCACAACCCGGCCGATTTTTCCGGCCTCATTGAAGGCGGGAAGCACAACCAGAAGCTTTTTGGAAGATTCAATGGTCATTTTTGTCGAAAGCCTCTTTTTCAAGCTGTTTGAGTGAGAGATGCTCTTTTCGCAGGAAATAAAATCCCATCAAAGTTATGGGAATAAATTGTGCGGCGTGGAGAACGATAGCGCATGAAACCGCATTATGCTGGCTAATGCTGAAATAATTCAATGTCCAGACGACTCCGCCGTGATAGACTCCTATAAATCCGGGTGAAGAGGGAATCAAGATGGATATTGATACTACAACCAGAAGGACATAGGATGCATATAGCGGGAGATGGAAATCAAAGGCATAAAAGACAAAAATGTTCGAGATGCCCATAAAAAGCCAGAGGGCCATAGTATGCCCCGACACCCAGGCTGTGTGACGCCAGTCCTTAAGAAACAATAGACCTTTGGAGAATTTAAGCACCGTAAGATTGATCTTTTCCTTGATTCCGGAAGGGAGGAAGAAAAGATATTTGGTAAGGAGCCGGCCGGCTCCCTCGGGTTTGAGTACAATGGCGACTGCAAATAAGAAACCCGCGATGGCCACGGCAAGCGACAAAAGCGCGCCCATCTTGAATGTGCCATCTATGGGAATCGGCGCTACAATAAGCACTACACCCAGAATTAATAATAGCGCCAGCAGGTCGAAAACCATACGTTCGACGAAAATAGTGGCCAGCGAGGCCGATTTGGTTATGGTTTTCTCCTGATTGGACAGAGAATAGGCTCGGACAAATTCGCCCAGACGGAAGGGGAGTATATTATTAGCCATGAAACCGATGCAGGTAGCCGAAAGAAGTTTTTTGTACGGTACATCGGCCAGCGGCTTCAACATATATTTCCATCGCTCCGCTCTCTGGAACATGGCGAAAACAACAAAAAAGAGATTAGGTAATAACCAGAAATAATTGGCTTCCTTTAGGGCTGTGCCGAGTTCTTTGACATTAACATTGCGCAAGATTAAATAAAGAAACAAGACCGAAATTAATATTCCAATCAGAAACGAAAGAAGCTTCTTGCGAGGCATATTTTATCTCCCCTGTCCGGCCGCGATTTCAAGAGCTTCCATAAATTCCTCTGCGGCAATATCCCAATCGAATCTTTTGGCCCATTCTAATCCCCCTTTTTCCAATCGCAAACGCAAGGGGGTATCCAGGAGAATTCTTTCCAATCTCTCAGCCAATTCGTTAATATTGCCATATTCATAAAGGAAACCTGTCTCTCCATCGACAACACTATCTCTCAGTCCCGGAACATTAGCCGCGACAACGGTGGTACTACAGGCGTTGGCCTCTATATTAGTTAATCCCCATCCTTCTTTCAAGGACGGATACACCGCTACCTGGCAACGCCGCATTAACTCAACTTTTCTTTCTCGGCTGACATACCCCGGAAATTCAACTTTGCTATCGATTTTTAGTTGTCCGGCCAGGGATATCAGTTTCGGCAGATAATCTCCGCCACCGACAATTTTCAACTGCGCATCAGGGATTCTTTGTTGAATAATATGAAATGCTTGAAGCAGATGGTCAATCGATTTATATTTTTTTACTCTCCCAAGATATAGAATAGTGGGCCTGTCGAACTTCTTTATGGATGGGTCGAACTGATAGGTATCGCTGTCAATGCCGCAATGGGTCACTGAAATGTCCGACCGAGGAATTCCCCTATTGGAAATATCATCCGCAGTGGAATCCGAAATTACATTAAACTTTCGCCCTCGATAAACGGGAACGAGCGGTTTTTCCGAAAAATAAATATAAAGGCCAAGAAGAAAATTTATCTCTTTGAAAACGGTAGTCGAAAAAAGGTGCGGAACAACGACCAGAGTGGGAATCTTTAAATAAAGGGGAGTATAGAAGGGAATTTTATTTATATCTTCAATCAGGACGTCAAATTTTTCCTGCCGGGTTAGTTTGCGCAGCGCAAATGGGGCAATCAGATTGAAATTATATCTATTCCCCCGCCTGATAATACGAATCCCTTCTATTACCTCTTCGGGTTTGGAATCTTTATATGCGGAGCAGAAGAGGGTTACTTTGTGCCCTTGCCTGACAATTCTTCTCAGGAGTTCCTCAAGATGCACTTCGGCGCCACCTGCCTGAGGGTTGGTTAAATCTTGCCAGTTGAGAGCAAGTATATTCATCAATTTGACCCCTGGGCAGTGTCGTCAGACGGAGATACATTTTGAATCTCCCTTAATAATTGCTGGGATTCTCTGTCTTCTGGATGTTTTCCTACCCATTCGATCACCATAACCCTCAATTTTGAATAATTTCGATTTTGATAATATAGAGCCACCAGCGCCCGATAAGCATCGGCATAATTTGGATACATCTGATGAGTCAATTCGAGTACCTGTATGGCATCATCAATCCGGCCGGCAACCTTGGCAGATATCCCCCAATTGAAATATAGTTTCCATTTATCTTCAGTGCGAGCATCCCTTATGAAAGCGCTCATGGTATCGGTCCTGCCCATTTGTGCCAGAATCTGAGTCCCATAGGCGTACAAGTCATATGAATCAGGCATAATCTGGAGCCCCTTTTTGACAAATTCAAAGGCTCCGGCTAAATCTCCCGCCTTCTTGAGAGTGTCGGCCAACATGATGAACCCGCTGGCATAATTTCCGGTGAGCCGCACAGCATTTTCATCTTTATAGACAGATGGGTCTCCAAGTCCGCGATAATTGAATTCATCGAAATACAATCGCCTGGTTTTTTCGAAATTAATCTGGTTTTTGCCGCGAATTGGTATCAGGTGATAAGCCATTCCTTCAAGCGAAAGGTTTTCATCAAGCGAACGTCCCTGAAAATGGCGGCTTTCGTCCGGGACAGTCACAGTCATATAGACGGGATATCGCCACTTGTTGGCGGTCAAAATATGCTCAACCGCTTGATCCTGAATACGAAATACCTCTCCATCTTTTGTCTGATATGGTCGAAGGCGGTTGATTTGGTCATTAGTAAGATCAAGCGGGACATTCATGCGATCTCTCACTTGCCTCAAATACCAAGGAGTATTGGAGAGTGAGAGATTGACCACCCGCACGTCTTTTCTTACTCCATAGACCTCCTGAATGCACCAGAGCGGGAAAGTATCGTTGTCGCCGTTAGTAATCAGAATGGCTCCTTTCTCGCAACTTTTGAGATAATTATTGGCGTAATCATAAGGCATGAAGTTTCGCGACCGGTCATTGAAATAATAATTGGCTTTAAGGGGAAAAAGCGGAAGCAGGACCATAATTGATGTTAAACCAAACAGATATTTTTGATAAACCGGCCTCATGTTTTTCGAGATATCGCGAAATAATTCCATCACCGCCGCAATCCCGATCCCAATCGCCAGCCCAAAAAATGCGAAGGCGGGGGTGAAAAAATAGTCTCGATCACGAACCTCCAGGTAATCCTCTAAAGTCACAGGATCCTGTCGAGTTCCATCGGCAAAATTCATATATAGGACTATTCCGATAGAGCAAACCATCACGAGCGCCAGAAACGGAAGGCCAATATCCGGCTTTCTTCTGATTGTTTCCCAGATGCCAAATAATCCAAGAATCAAGACCACAAAAAATCTCGGGCCGTCGAACCCATACTGTTCTTTGAAAAACCGCCAGAATCCCATCCGCCGAAAATCGCCGAACTGATTTACCCATTCGCCGCGCCGGACAAACATCCTGTCCACCATTGATTGTGAACCATATTGCTTTCTTTCAAGATATCCGACTAACGCATCTAATGATTTCGAGGGTTTATTTTCGTCAATTGAAGGATTTTGAGCGGATCTTATCGGGATAAAGGCATGGACTGAGTACCCTATGGCGGCCAAGATAATTATCATTACGGCTGTTTTCCAGCTCTTATCTTTGAAATAAAGACCGAGGGCAATTACTAACGCAATACCAATCAGCAATCCCCAGACTAATTGCCAGACTCCTAAAATCACCATCGAGATTGAACCGACCGCTATTAATATCAGCCAGTTGATATATCGTCGGAGTACGAAACCCAATACGGCTATTGATAAGACAGTCAAAGCCAGAAAGGCAGTATAGCCATCAAATATGAGGCCGACAAATATGAGGACCGCCGGAATAAGCGAGTAAACGGCCGTAATAAGCCATTCTCGGTCGGAATTTTCTTCAGTTCGAGTCGGCAGATATTTTATCAGCGCAATAACGCCCCAGATGGTCAGGGCGGCAAGCCCAATCCAGCCGACAGGAATATCCTTAAGGTAAATAAGAGACGCTGAGATATCTTTGCCAAAAATATTTTTGGCGAAAGCAGAGATGATGGCCAAATAGAGCGAATAGAGCGAAACCAGAAAAAATCCAAGAGTCATCATCAAAATGCGAGATGATTTTTGACTGATCGCCGAATGGAAAAGGAAAATTATGAAAGTGATAAGAATCGGAATATAGAACGGTATCTCTCGCGGTTTTGAAGAAAGCTCGAAAATAAGATATAATTCCAAAAGGAAAAAAGCGGCTACGATCGCCCATTCCCTGGAACCTGCCTCCTTTTTCATTATAAAATAGAGACCGAGTACCGGTACAATTACATACATGGCTAAATGAACCCCTACTCCCAATAAACCAAGATAAAGAATCAGCGCCATGTACCGGCTCCCCGGGGAGGTTTCTTTATTTTCGAAATATCTGAGGGCAAACCAGTAGATAATCATCATGATCAGAATGGCCGCAGAATAAACTTCGGCTTCCACCGAATTTCCCCAGTTGGTGTTGGAGAAGGCCATAAAAAGAGCGCCGGTAAAACCGCCAATGTAGGTGATTAACCGGCTTCTGGAATCGGATTGGCCCGCATACCAAAATCTTATTAATCTTACCGTCACTAAATATCCAAATAATGTGGAGGCGGCAGAAGAGAAAACCGAAAGCAGGTTTATTCTTACCGCTATATCTGCTGCAATAGGCAGAATTGAAAAGATACGTCCAAGAATGACATACAGGGGCGAACCGGGGGGATGGGGGATGCCAAGGATATATGCGGAGGCGATGAATTCGCCGCAATCCCAAAATGAGAAGGTGGGGGCTTTGGTTAGATTATAGACGATAAATGAAATCAAGAAAACCAATCCGGCAATGGCGGCATTAACTTTATCAAAACCCCGATTGTTACTATCAAGAAGCTTCATGGGCAAATTCATTTTCTATCATTTTGACTAACTTTTTATACACTATGGAGTTGAGAATATAGCAGATTTTGCTGATATGTCCAGAGATAAAAAAATTCCAGAGCTTGACAAATTGACGGGAAGAATCGTTATTTTATTATGGACTGGGAAAAAAGCTCTCCGATATCAAACCAAAATAGATGCAAAGCCATTGGGAAATTGGTCCGGTCACGTTTCCCTATCTTCATGATTATAGGTCTTTTGCCGGCTATTTCCCCGGCTCAGGAGTGCCATGCACAATCTGTCGGGCAGGCGCCTGACTCTAATCGTGCTCTGGCTCCCAGGATTTTTATAGACTGCGTCGACTGTGACGGGAATGATTTTAATTACTTTCGAACCGAGATAAATTTTGTCAATTTTGTCCGTGATCGTTTTGATGCCGATGTTTATGTGCTCATAACCGGCCAAACTACCGGAGGCGGCGGTTCGGAAATAACTCTGGAGTTCAAGGGTCAGCACAAATTCGAGGGGAAGAATGATACCTTGAAATATTTTACGGGGAAATCAGATACCGATGAAATGGCTCGCTCCGGAGCTACCAGAATACTAAAAATAGGATTACTCCGCTACATAACCAGGACCCCTCTGGCAAATTATCTGACGATTGACTACGCACAGCCATCAAAGCCAGTGGAAGTAGTTGACAAATGGAATTATTGGGTGTTTGAAATATCAATAAATGGTTGGATTCAGGGACAAAGATCGTATCGACAATTTTATGATAATATCAATCTATCAATCGAGCGGATAACTGAAGAAAAGAAGCTGGATATCTCTGGATGGCTGAATTACAACGAAACCAGATGGGACACGGAGGATTTCAAGTCATTGAGCATATCCCGGGGCAAGGGCAGTAACATGACATATGTCTGGAGCCTGGGGAATCACTGGTCAGTGGCAGGCTATGCTTCAATTTATTCATCATCGTATAGTAATCAGAAATTAGGGGGTTCTATGGCGGGATTGATTGAGTACAATCTATTTCCATATTCCGAATCGACCCGGCGGCTTTTTTGTTTCAAGTACCGTCAAAGCGGCGGTTATATAGATTACTACGAAGAGACCATTTTCAATAAACATAACCAATGGCTGAATTCTGGCAGAATTTCTGCGGTAATAGACATTAAGCGACCGTGGGGTTCTATCTACGGTTCGCTTTCAGGCTCGGCCTATTTCTATGACTTAAGCAAGAATAGGCTTTCACTTTATAGTCAAATTTCCTTCCGCTTGATTAAGGGCTTGTCACTTAACATTTCTTCCAATGCTTCTAAAGTGCGCGATCAGATTTCGCTGGCTAAAGCAGATTTGAGTAAAGAAGATGTCCTGTTGAGAATCAGGGAAATGGCCACCAGTTATGACTATTGGGCATCTTTTGGACTCAGTTATACTTTCGGTTCGATATACAATAATATTGTCAATCCGCGGATGGATAACTAATCCGGAAAATGCTATTGACTTTGGCCTTTTGGGAAATATAATTTAATGAAATGGTAAATCTCCGGTTGTATAGGTTTCGTTAAGGTCTGTATCAATCAATCATTCACACGTCAACAACTGGGCCGACCTTCAGAAATTTTAATCAGGAGATTATGGCGCAATGGCGCGCGATAACCGGTTTATCCCGATTGCGAAATAAGCGGGAAAAATATTCGTCAAGGGATAAACAAATTTGGAGAGTGGAATGAATATCTACGTCGGCAATCTGGCACGTGATGTCGAGGAAAGTGACCTTCGTCAAGTGTTCGAAGGTTTCGGAGAAGTGTCGAAAGTGACAGTCATCAAGGACAAATTCAGCGGCGAACCACGAGGATTCGGATTTGTCGAAATGTCCAACAAGGCTGAGGCTCAGGCCGCCATCACCGGCTTAAACGGAACTGAACTGAATGGGCAGACATTGAATGTTAACGAGGCACGCCCGCGGACAGAGGGCGGGAGCGGCGGAGGCGGCGGCCGCCGCGATTCCAGATCAGGCGGATATAGCGGAAACAGACGCCGTTTTTGAGTCTGGTTAGTCGGGTTCGGAAATCCGATGCGATTGGGGATTAGATACCGGACAAATCTGTCCAAAAGCAAAAAAGAGCCGCTCAACTTCAAAGCTGAGCGGCTCTTTTTTATCTCAATTCCCAATAGGGAAATTATCAAATCACGGAACTGTTTTCGCGTGACATTGGTCACACCCTTCGCCATTCACTCCTGACGCGGGATCCCAAGCGAGGCCAAAAGCGTACGTTCCACCGTGCGCCTTATGGCAGGTAAGACAGAAGACACCATTGACGTCGGCATCAATGACTTTGGAAGAGGTAAAATCGGTAGCAAGATTGTTGACATAGCGAACTCTTGCCGTAGTCAGGAAACCAGATCCGGTGCCGCTTTCCCAATGGGCCGGGACACTTGTCCCCTGACCAGCTCCCTGACCTATGAAGTTTGCGCTTCCTCTTTCGGAATCATAGCTTGGGTGGCGATTGTGAATCCCGTTGCCGTCAGGATCATTATAGTTTTGGCCCGTGAAAACATGATGGCAATCGATGCATATGGTAGTCACTTCGCGAAGGTTATCATCATTGGTAGTCCCATAGCCAACATTGGCCGCCTCATATCTGGACATTCCGGCGCTGGCGGGGTCTTCGAAAAGCCCCATTTGAGGTTCCCCTCCGGGATATGACGCCCATTGGAGGTTACGCGGGCGGTCATTACCATGATGATTATGGCAGTCAATACAGGTAACAGAGGCTGTGGCAAATGTACCTCCGAAATGGCATCTCATGCAAAGCTCCGAATCGCCTATCTCTAATCCATAATCAAGCTTGTGGCCGCGCGGGTTATCAGTTCCAGGCGATTCAAATTGGCCGGCGGCGCGCTCGCTTAAACCATTGACATCAGCCCCGACGACATCAGGGACCCCAGCGACATTATCATGGCAGGCCAGACAGAGGGACACCGGATCGGTCGCCTTCAAAAGGAATTTCGCCTGAGCGAAGGTTTGCGGATATGGGCCAAAGGGATCGGGAGGCGCCTGGTCGGTATTCGGATGTTGCTGGCTGGCATGCATTACATGGCATTGTGAACAATATAGAGTCGCGCCATTATGGAATGTTTCACCGGTTCCAGCGGCCAATGCGCGTGGGGCGGTCCCCTTTGCATGACTGGGGTGAATATACTGCCGACCAGTATTGAGATCGGTGAAATCGCCGGCGAAAGAAATCATGGCAGTTAGCAGGAGGGTCAATAAACCCACAAAAGCGCAGAATGAGCGTCTTCTCATAATCTCTCCTGAATCTATATTTGGCATACAAAAGGGCGTGTAATTTCCAAATGCCTATCAAGGTTTCATAAATATATTTTACCCTAAAGTAACCAAAAATGTCCCTTTTGTCAAGTATGAAAATGCGGACTTTGTGAAAAAAATCGCATGAATGGCCTCTAATTCCCATAAATAAGCCGGCTTACTCAAGAATTGCGCAAAATATCGGCCAAACGCAACAAAAAATGGACGCTGATTGATGAATGCTTGGTGAGCGACATACTCAGATACAGCATTTCCAGAGAATTTTATCTTTATGATAGGTTTTGAATTATGAGGATATGAACCCGAAATCCCGTGATTTGATTAAACGAGGCGCTATGAAACTTATTTGAATCTTCAAGTCTTAAGGGGTAAGACGATATCCGTCTCAGATTCGTTCCACGGCGGCAGTATCTTGGTCAGAATTAAGAGCGCCAAAAATGGCAATAGCAGAAGAAGCATGGTCATGAAGACCCCCTCTACCCCCATCAATTCAAGTTTGTAAACAGTAAGACCTCGCAGGCTTTTAGAGAAAAGTTGTCCCCCGATGACTATGTTCCATCGAGTGCTGAAAATTCCGACCTGGATCAATACTCCGGCGACCAAATAGAGCATCCGCCGCATCTCGTCTGGAAATCTACCGAATCGACCCATGACCAGCGAAATTACGGGAATAAGGGTTCCAAGAACGATCTGGGAGATAATCAGGCTTATAAAGAGCCTATTAGAGATCATTTCCGAGAGAATGTTAATCGACTCCTCGGATTCATACAGCCTGTGTATAAAATCGAGCAACTCGAGAGAGAAATCGACAATGATGGCATATAAAAGGAATTCGGCCAATTTATTCACGCACTTCATATTCGTCTGCTTCCAGCGAAACATTGTGGTCACCATGTATACCAGAAGCATCATCGCCATGCCGGAAACAATCGCCGAGAACAAGAACACAATGGGAATCAGAACACTGCTCCACCAAGGGTTAGCTTTCACCGAGCCGAAAATGAAACCGACATAACCATGAAGCAGAAATGCAGAGGGAATACCGATTATAGTTATGATCTTGCCGATCTTCCCATCAAAGCGCACGGCCGGTTCTGATATATCCGTCGCGCCGAGGCTGAGGATTTTATAGATATATTTTATCAAGCCTTTTTTTTCTTTTGACCAAGTGACGATATTGGCCCGGTAATCAAACCAAATTTCCAGGAGCAGGACGACCATCAAGTACCAGGCATAGACAAATCCGAACATGGCCATTGCCGATTGTGTATGCGGGGTGAGAAACATCTCAAAAGCCCGCTCCGGGTGACCGAGATGGGCCAGCAGGGGAAGCGGGGCGACAATCAGGAAGGACAGTGCGGTGAGAAGTGAAAGGCGATAGACCGGCATTAGAGCTTTTACATTAAATACCCTTTCCAGAGATGCGAGGATAAAGGCTCCGGCGACAAGACCGGTCAGATAGGGGTAGAGTACGATCAATAGTCCCCAGTGTAGTTCATATTCATTGGGATAAATATAGCCGGTCACACCCGGCAGTTTCTCAATTACAGCCAGAATTACGGTTTCCATCGGCCTATCTTACCTCTCCGTCGGCATTGGCATAATAGACTTTGGGCGATGTATTGAGAGACGGCTTAAGAACTGTCACATCGTTAAACCTAAGGAATCGGCGAAGAGGACTACTCTGTTCCCCTGCTTCTCCAAACACCCTCGCCTGAGTAGGGCAGACCTCAACACAAGCGGGACGGAGTCCTTTGGTTATGCGGTGATAACAGAAAGTGCACTTATCCGCGACCTTTTTGATCGGGTGAAGGTATCGTGCCCCATAAGGACATGCCTGAATACAGTAGCGACATCCGACGCAGTATTTCTCGTCGACCAACACGACCCCGTCTCGAGAAATAAAGGTCGCTCCTACCGGGCAGACCTGGACACATGGCGGGCTGGCGCAGTGATTGCATAATTTGGGAACAAAAAAAGTACGGAGGATATCCATTCCTTTATCCGGCTCAGGAAACCCGTCGATGCCGGCATCGGGGCTATCGACAATCGTTTCTCCGGCGCTCGGAATAATATATCGTTCAACCCAGGTTCTAAAGTAACGCGGTTCTATCGGGACTTTATTCTCTTTCTTGCAGGCATCGGCGCACCGTCCACATCCAATACATTTATGAATGTCGATTCCCATGGCGTAATTATGGCCGCTCGGGTCGTATTTCTGCTCTTCCTGCGCGGAGAGAATTTCGGCTCCGCCAACAACGGCAAACAGCATTATGAATTCGGGCAATTTCCTTGCGCAAGCATTCAGGAACTCTCGACGTTCCATTTGGGTTTTTTGGTCATCCATCACTTCGCCTCCGGGGAATGGGGGTAGTGGCAATCCCAACATAGATAAGGCTTGCCGTGTGTGTTGAGATCAATGCGGGGAATCTCCTTTGGGCTTTCGGCATCCTCGGCGTGACATTTTCCGCACACTTCCCGATTAGTCGGCTTCCAAGCTCTTATGGTCTGCGGATCTTTCCAATGATCAGGCGGCACTATATGACAATCTATGCAAGCCAGGGTGGCATGATGAGAAACCATTTTGCGGCTGGCGATTTCACGATGGCAGGCGCTGCAGTCTTCCGGAGGATGAGGCAGAAGCGGGTTGTGCGGATTGTGACATGTCATACAGACCTTGCCGGGATTATGTAATTCCGGGATAATTTGAGGAAAGCCGGATGGGCGAGAGAGATTATATCCGTGACAAAGGATGCAAAAGTCGCGGGTTCGCGGGGCGGGAGGCGTGAATTCGTCCGGCGCGTTAACATGTTTCGCGCAAGGACCATGACAGACCTCACAAGCTAATCCCTTATGATTTGACGCCTGTTTGAGATCATAAATATCTTCGTGGCAATCGAGACAGGCTTTATATCCCGCAAAAGATACCTCGGATGCGGCGATTTCGTCAACCGCATCAGCCCGATAATGCCCATATTCGCCGAAAGATTTCGGCACAAGGAAATAGCGGGCGACGAATAATCCCAAAATCCCTGCCGTAAAAAGAATTAACAGAGGAACTATCTGCTGTGGTAAGGCGCCTTTCCCCAATATGTTGTTTCCTTT
>CAZCFT010000002.1:0-12674 GCA_964498015.1 uncultured Ignavibacteriaceae bacterium | reverse complement strand
ACAGAGGAACTATCTGCTGTGGTAAGGCGCCTTTCCCCAATATGTTGTTTCCTTTGATGGCTCTAAAGTTGCCTATTGCCCGATTTATCGCGACTTTCGAACGTGGAAAAGATACAAAGGTGGAATGGCGCAGGATGTTTGGATTTACGACTTGAAAGCAAATAAGTCGGAAAAAATTACTGATTGGATCGGGACCGATAATTTGCCTATGTGGTTCGGAAATAGAATCTATTTCAACTCCGACCGCACCGGCAAGCTTAATATCTATTGCTATGATTTGGGTGACAAATCCACTCGACAGGTTACCCAATTTACTGAATATGATGTTCGCTGGCCAAGCCTCGGCGCGGATGCTATCGCCTTCGAGAATGGCGGATTTATCTACCTGATGGACCTTCCCTCAGAAACGGTGCATAAGGTTGCTATTGATCTTATCACGGATCGACATACTATCAGGCCTGAATTCGCAAAGGTTTCGGACAAAATCCAGGATTTCGATATTTCTCCTGACGGCAAACGCGCCACATTCGCCGCCCGCGGAGATATTTTCACCGTGCCGGTCAAGGAGGGCAACACCCGCAATCTTACGAATCTCCAGGCGTCACGGGAAAGCGCTCCAAGCTGGTCGCCGGACGGTAAGTGGATTAGTCTGATTTCAGACAGCACAGGTGAGGATGAGATATATCTTGTTTCAAACGACGGCAAGGAAAAGGTCCGCTTTACCACCGACGGGCATTGCAAGAGGTTTAATCCTGAATGGTCTCCCAACAGCAAGAAGATCGCATTCTCGGACAGAGACATGAACCTCTATTATATAGACATGGATACGAAGAAGACAAATCAGATTGATAAATCTACCCAAAACCAGATCCGCCGCTATGTTTGGTCGCCGGATAGCCGATTTCTGGCCTATGTAAAAGACCTCGATAATGGGATTTCCGCCATATTCGTATATTCATTCGTCGATAAGGCGGTCCATCAAGTAACTCCGGGATATACCAACGATTACTATCCGGCATTCGATCCCGACGGAAAGTACTTGTACTTTATGTCGGAGAGAAATTTCAATCCGATGCTCGGTAGTTATGAATTTCAATTCATAAATAAATCGATAACGAATCTATATTTGATTCTGCTTTCTGCCGATGAGAAATCCCCTTTTGCCCCAAAGAGTGACGAAGTAGCGTTGAAAGAAGAGAGCAAAGAGTCGGAGAAGAAAAAGGAAGAGAAGAAAGACGACAAGAAGGCGGGTGAAGCGGAAAAGCCGGTAGAGGTCAAAATCGATTTCGACGGTATATATGATCGTCAGGTTGCTTTCGATCTTCCGGCAGGAGATTACGACGGAGTGTCAGCCATATCGGGCGCGGTTCTCTATCTTTCATACCCTATGTCTGGCCTTGAAGGTAAAATCGGAAAAGATGAAAACGTGCTCCACAAATATGACCTGAAGGAAAAGAAAGATTCCGAATTTGCCTCGGGTATCACTAATTATGCGATGTCTGCAGGCCGAGAGAAAATAATGCTCCGAAAAGGAAATGAATTTTTCATTGCCGATGCGACAAGCAAAAAGGCCGAACTTGACGATGCGCGGCTCGACCTCTCCAAGATGGAAATGCTGGTTGACCATGAGGCTGAATATCGCCAGATGTATGACGAAGTCTGGCGGATGGAAAGAGACTTCTTCTACGATCCCAACCTTCATGGGGTAGATTGGAAGAAGATGCACGACCGGTACGCGCCCCTTCTCCCCTATGTCGCCAATCGCTATGATTTCACCTATATTATTGGAGAGATGCTCGGCGAGCTCTGTTGCTCTCATACTTATACCGGCGGCGGCGAAAGTCCGGATGTTTCGCCGAGTAATATCGGCCTGTTAGGCGCCAATTTTGAAACTGACCACGCGACTAATAGAATAAGAATCTCACGAATATTGAAAGGCGAGAACTGGGACAACCAACTCCGCTCGCCGCTTACTGAGCCGGGAGTCAATGTCAATTCTGGCGATTATATTCTCGCCATCGATGGCCATGAACTAACCGGCAATGTCGATCCGTACTCGCTGACCGGAAATGATATAGGAAAAACAATCTCCTTGACTGTCAACAGCAAACCGACTATGACCGGTTCGCGGGAGGTCACAGTCAAGCCGATTCAGTCGGAAGAGATGCTCCGATACTACAATTGGGTAGAAGAGAGAAGGCATTATGTTGATTCTGTGTCCGGGGGAAAAATCGGATACATACATATTCCCGATATGGGCGGTTTTGGACTGATTCGATTCATGAAGATGTTCTATAATCAGAGCCGTCGAGATGGATTGATTATTGATGTCCGCTACAATGGCGGCGGTTTTGTTTCCGGTCTGATAATGGACAGGTTGCGTCAGGAGGTCAAAGCGCAGTGGGTCGGCCGAAATACCGAACCTACTCCAGATGGTCTGAAAGCACATATGATAACTCTATGCAATGAATTCTCATGTTCAGATGGTGATTATTTCTCCTATTTCTTCAGGGAGAACAAACTTGGCCCGCTTATGGGGAAACGAACCTGGGGAGGCGTCGTAGGTATTGGAGGGTTTCCCGCGCTTCTTGACGGTGGATATTACACCGTGCCGGAGGGAACCGTTTTTAATCTCAAAGGCCAATGGGTGATGGAAAATATTGGGGTCGAACCGGATATGGATGTTACAAACCTTCCGGAGCGGGTAGCTCAAGGATATGACGATCAGCTAATACAGGCGATAGATTATCTAACCAAGAAAATAAAAGAGGAACCTCGCATTCTACCACCGCGCCCTGCGCCGCCCACGCCGAGGTAGAAGTTATGCTGTTAGGCATTCCCAAAGATGCTTTCATACTGAGAGCATCTTTGGGACAATTCAATACGGCGTATTGTGATTAGCGCCGATTTTTTATAAAAATTTGACCCATATCGAATACTCACCAAAATTATACTTTTTGCGAAAAATTTCACAAATTTCCCATTTCCGTGACAAGTCTGTGACAAATTTAATCCTGATTTCCATAATTTGAGACGAGTTATGAACGACAGTATATCCAAAATTGCTTGTGTCTCCACCAAATTGGGAAAAGCTGGAATCGAACTTCTGGAAGCTCTTACTATTCCAGAACCTCAACGGATTGAAAAACTTACGACACTCAAAATTTATCTTGGCGTTTCTGAATTGGTATATTTGTCAACCTGCAATCGGGTGGAATTTGTGGCGGTGAGAGAAAATTCAAGTGAAGATATTGCCGGTCTCCGTAACAGGATTTTGGACTTTTTCTTCAAAGTCGATGGGTCTTCCCACCCCCATTTTGAGCCTGAAAATTTCCGCCTTTATGCCGGGCGCGAAGCGGTCAGACATATTTTCAAAGTGGCCGCGTCGCTTGATTCTATTGTTATTGGCGAGGCTCAAATTCTTGGGCAGGTCAAAGCGGCTCATCAGCTTGCGCAGGAAAACCAGCTTTCCGGAACTGTTCTGGAAAGATTATTCTCCGCCGCCTATAAAGCGGCAAAACTGGTGAGAACTGAAACCGAACTGGGGAGAAACCCTGTTTCTATCGCGTCGCTCGTGACGTTGCGTCTGGATGAGATTCTGGCGAAACTTCCCGAATCGACGATCTCCATAATTGGCTCGGGGCCGATGACTGCAAAAATGGCCGAGATTGTCAGAAAAAAGCATAATAATCAGATAGTTTTTGTAAATCGTACCGTAGCCAAGATTGAGCATATTGCGGAAAAATATGCCGGTCGGGCGATGAGTCTTGATAAATTTCTTGAAGGAAATATAAGCGCTGATATAATAATTTCGTCAACCTCCAGTTCTGAGCCGATATTTGGCGCCGCTTCGCTTGAGAAAATTATGACCAAAAAGGCGAGAGTTTATGCTTTTGACCTCGCTATCCCCCGCGATTTTGCCCCTGAATTGGCGGCCGACCATAGATTTGAAATTTGGGATATGGAGAAGTTAAACTCTCTTTCTCAGAAGAACCGCCGCGAGCGATTCAAGACGGCCGACCACGCCAACCGTTTGATTGAAGAACAGCTCAAGATATATCTTCAAAAAGAAATAACCCAGATGATAGCTCCCCTTTTCGATTCGGCCATGAATGAGTCAATAACGATGGCAGAAGAGGGGCTTTCCAACCTTTTCAAGGGAAAACTATCCCATCTCACGCCGGGCGATCAGAAGCTTCTTCTCTACTGGAGCAAGAAGGTCTTGTCTCGCGCCTGCTATCTTCCTGCAAGACACCTTGCAGAAAAGATTGCAAATTCCGATATTGACCACGATATAAGATTATCTCTGATAACCAGAAACGTTCGATAGGTTATGAAGATCATTATCGGTTCTCGAGGGAGCGAGCTCGCGCTCTATCAGGCGAATCTCATCAAGTCGTACCTCGAGAAGCTCGAAGCAGAGGCTGAAATCAAAATTATAAAGACGACCGGCGACAAGATTGACTATTTGAGTTTCGACAAAATCGAGGGCAAGGGTTTTTTCACAAAAGAACTTGAGGATGCTTTATTATCCAAAGAAATCGACCTCGCCGTTCATTCTTTAAAAGACCTATCTACGCAATTCCCTCACGGTCTCAAGATCGGCGCTTATTGCAACCCTGAAGATTCCTCGGAATTGCTTCTGCTTAATCCTAACAAATATGAACCGGGAAAGAAACTCTATTTGAAAGAGGGCGCCGTTATTGGCACCAGCTCAGTTCGGAGGCAAGCGCAGATTGCCTATTGTCGCCCCGATTTGATTGTTCAGCCGTTGCGAGGAAATGTCCCCACCCGTATAAAGAAGCTCAAGGAAAATAAATATGATGCTATTCTAATCGCCAGAGCTGGCGTGGAAAGACTAAAACTTGATATATCCGGCTTAAAGTCTATTGTTCTCGATCGATTCGAATTTATACCTGCCCCCGGCCAAGGGATTCTGGCGATTGAAACTCGCGACAATGACCCCGATATTGCAAATATCATTGTCCGATTGAACGACAGCGAGGCTCAGCAGAAGGCCGAGCTGGAGAGAGGGCTTCTGGCTCGTTTTCAGGGCGGATGCCAACTCCCGCTGGCCGTGACTTCTGAGCATAAGGGAGATAGGTTTTATCTCAAAGCATTTCTGGGCACAAGAACTGAGAACGATTGGACTTCACCTCGATTGTTTGAAGGTGAAGGAGACAGTATATCCGGTTTGATCGAAAAGGCATATCAGGTCATGTCATCATCTTCAGTCTGTAAGGTTCTGATAACCCGTTCTGAAAGAGAAGGCTCAGGAGATTTGGAAATATTGAATGGCAAAGCAGAGATTATCTATTTCCCGGTTTTTGAAGTTATTCCGCAATACGATGAGGATATGGTCAAAAGGATATTTGATCAGATTGGGATTTTTCACTGGATAGTTTTCACAAGCAAAAATAGTGTCAGGATATTCGATGAAATCGCAAAAAAATTCAATATGCATCTGCCCCCTGATACCAGGATCGCCGCAGTAGGCGCAAAGACTGCGGAATTACTTGAATCGCTCGGGTTTCAGGTATCATTGATTCCATACAAAGAGGATTCATCGGGTCTGCTTAATGAATTTGAGAGACAATACAAGAATAATAAGCTATCAATTCTTCTTCCTCAAGGGGAAGAGGCGCCTGATACACTTGAAATAGGATTTGAGTCATTTGGATGCAAAGTAGCAAGAATAAATATCTATAGAACTGTCCCATCAGCGCCGGAGTCATTGCCCAAGATTATCAGCGAAGAAATCGACTTCTTTATATTCACGAGTCCCTTATCAGTAGAATATTATAAGAAGTTGGGGCATGATCTTCCTTCTAAGGCATGGGTTGGGGCGATCGGAAATCCGACGGCAGAAGCGCTTGAAAAGCATTTTCGAAAGGCGGATTATCTGCCCCAAAAGGCCGATATAAAAGATATAGCTGAAAAAATCAGGGAGCGTTTGTAATATGGAATTATTTAAACGACCACGAAGATTACGCCGGAATAAGATTATCCGGGAACTTGTCGCCGAGACGAAAATAGACCCAGTCAAAATGATACAACCGTACTTTGTATCTGAAAAGGGATCGCCGCGATTTGAAATTAAATCGATGCCGGGGATCTATCGCGATCCGGCAGATAAATTTCTTGAATATTTCAAGCCTGATTTTGATATGGGAATAAATAAGATCATGCTTTTCGGAGTGGTTGGTTCAAAGGATTCTTCCGGCTCATTCGCAGACCATAAAGACAATCCTGTCTTACATGTTGTCGAGGCCTTGAAGGAATATTATCAGGATAATATTTTTGTAGCGGCTGATGTTTGCCTATGCGAGTATACCGACACCGGCCACTGTGGGATTATAAAGGATGATTATGTTGACAACGACAGTACATTAAAGCGGCTTGGTGAAATGGCGCTATCTCTTGTCAAAGCGGGCGCTGACGGCGTGGGACCATCGGATATGATGGATGGCCGGATTGAGTATATTCGAAAAAAACTGGAAGAGGATGGATTCAAGAATAGCATTATTATGGCTTACACGGCCAAATATGCCTCTAACTATTATGGTCCGTTTCGCGATGCCGCCGAGAGCGCGCCGAAATTCGGGGATAGAAAAAGTTATCAGATGGATTTTAGGAACAGGCGGGAAGCATTGCGCGAATTGGAATTTGATATCGAGGAAGGAGCGGATATAGTCATGGTTAAACCGGCGTTGGCATATTTGGATATAATTCACATGTTTAAAGAATATTCTGATGTTCCGGTTGCCGCATATAATGTCTCCGGTGAGTACAGCATGGTCAAACTGATGGCGCGCGAAAACATGGCGATCGAAAAAGATTTGGCGCTGGAGAATCTGAACGCCATTTTCCGGGCTGGCGCGGACATGGTTCTGACTTATCATCTGCGCGATATATTGAAAAACGGATGGTGCAATGTCTAAGCTGGATAGATCGATTCAACTTTATGAGAGGGCGGTAAAATGTCTCAGCGGCGGCGTTAGTTCGCCGGTAAGAGCATTCAAGGCGGTCGGCGGAACGCCAATTTATATTGAGCGCGGCGAGGAAGCATATATCTATGATGTCGATGGCAACAAATATCTTGATTTCTGCGGCTCATGGGGACCTTTGATTTTGGGGCATGCTCACCCTTCTGTGGTATCTGCCATAAATCACGCGGCGGCTCTTGGAACAAGCTTCGGAACTGTGCATGAAAGCGAAGTCGTCCTTGCCGAAAAAATAAAACATCTTTGCCCGCATATTGAGCTCCTTCGTTTTGTATCCTCCGGGACAGAGGCGGTTATGTCCGCTATTCGATTAGCGAGGGGATTTACCAAAAGGGATAAAATTATAAAATTTTCCGGATGCTATCACGGACATTCAGATTATCTTCTTGCCTCCGCGGGGTCTGGCCTGGTGACATTTGGAATCCCATCATCGGCCGGCGTTCCTGATGATTTTGCCAAGCATACTCTAATTGCCCGGTTAAACGATATTGATGCCATAGAAAAATTATTCAGGGAATATGGCGGTGAAATTGCGGCGGTAATCATAGAACCGGCGCCTGCCAACAATGGCCTCTTGCTTCAGCCTAAGGGCTTTCTGGAATTCCTGAGAGAGATAACCAAACGACATAGTACGGTTTTAATATTTGATGAAGTTATTTCTGGTTTTCGGGTAGCTCCGGGCGGCGCCGCGGAATATTACAATATCACGCCGGATCTGGCAACTTATGGCAAGGTCGTGGGAGGCGGTCTTCCGGTCGGCGCCTTCGGAGGACGGTCAGAGATAATGAAACTTCTGGCTCCGCTTGGCCCGGTATATCAGGCCGGAACCCTTTCCGGCAATCCTCTTGCAATGGCCAGCGGAATGGCAACCCTGGATTATCTTAAGAAAAACAACGGATGGAAAAAACTGGAGTTGGAGACCGACGAATTTGTCCAGAAGCTCAGGAAAGGTATCGAGGGACTGCCTGTCAATGTCATCAAAATCGGTTCAATATTCTGGATTAGCTTCCAGGCGTCCGTCGCCACGAGAGCTGAAGAAATCAATTCCATGGGAATCCCAAAATACACCATACTTTTTAATAAGGCGCTTGAAGCCGGCATATATCTGGCGCCATCGGCTTATGAAGTCGGATTTATAAGTATGGCGCATTCATGCGAGGATTTATCTTCGGCGGCCTCAAAGTTGGCGGAGATAATCAGGTCTCTCTACTAATATGAAAAGGCTTTCCCCCGCATCGGCGCGCAGTACTCTGATCATATTCGTTATCCTTGCCATTGTCTTTATTGCCCAGATGAGCTGGTGGATAATTTTTCAAATGCGTAATACCGAACACACCAAGAGATTTCTTACCCAAACGCTCAAAGATGAACAAGAATGGGGTATTGAATTCTTAAATGCGCACTATAGTAGAATCTACCAAAATGCGATAAAGATCAGAATGGACAGCTCTATTTCGCTTTATCAGCAAGCCGATATATCCGATCCGGCCATATCCGGAATTATAACAAATCAGGAAATGAAAAATCTAAATTCGACAGATTCCATCTATTTCGTAATCGGCGGGGAAAAAGCAGGCCTTGTCATCTTCCTAAATAAGGAATATCCGCGGGCAATGTTATTCGGCAACGATAAATTGGAATTTGTCTCATCATATTCGGGTGAATTAAGAAATGCCAATTGGCTATCAACGGAAAATATAAGGATCAACCCCGAGGCCTTTACCCTCATCGAAAGGACTGGTCATAAATATTTTAAGATGCTTGCCATGGAGGGTTCCTTTTTTATTTTGTTGATCATGATTGGGGCCTATATGATTTATAGAGCTCTCAAACGAACCAAAGAAATCCGTGAAGAACAGCTTCTCTTTGTGCATTCCATCACGCATGAGCTAAAAATCCCCATAACATCGATGAACCTCTTTGTGGATACACTGAAGCGAAGAGATTATGACAGCAAACTGACCGCGGAGTTGGTTCCCAAAATGAAAGAAGATCTGGCGCGGTTGAATCAGCTCATTGATAATATCCTTCAGGTCAGAAAGCTTACCGATAAGGAAATTAACTCCCGCCCGATTGAACTCGACCTTTCTGATGAATTGGAGAGATTCGCAGGGAGAGTCAGAGAGAGGGTCGAGTCGCCCGGAGGGAAGTTGAAGCTGGATATCCAGAAAGATGTCAAGATTTTGGCGGACCCCTCAGAATTGATAAGAATATGGGAATCTCTTATAGACAATTCGTTAAAATACAGAAAATCGGAAACGGTCGAAATTGAAATCAATCTACGGGCTTTTGGGAGTCAAGCGGAGATTCAGTTTATTGACAACGGGCTGGGAATTCCTGAGGGAATGGAAAAGAAACTCTTTGAGCCTTTTTATCGCGGGAATATCGAATCGATGAGAACCGTAGCCGGCTCCGGTCTGGGTTTATATATTGCCGGAGAATTCGTTCGCCGCAATGGCGGGGAAATTTCAATAAGAAATAATGCGGGCGATGGATGTACGGTCACCCAGAGGTACAAGATTAGAACATGAGCCGGAAGCAGATATTATTGGTCGAAGATGAGAAGCATATTGCCGAGGGGATTATATTGAATCTGGAGCAGGAGGGTTATGAGATAGTCTGGGCGTCCGACGGCAACACGGCTCTTAAGTACTACAATAATGGCCGTTTCGACCTTATAATTCTTGATATCATGTTGCCGGGAATCGACGGTCTGGAAGTATGCCGCCGAATCCGCTCCAAACTTGGCGCCGAACCGGTCATATTTCTTACAGCCAGAGACAGCCTTGACGACAAGAAGGACGGCCTTTCTATTGGCGCTGATGATTATATCACCAAACCTTTTGACCTCGAGGAACTAATTCTCCGCATAAAAGCTATTTTTCGCCGCCAGGCGTGGCTTGGGTCCGGCGCCGCATCGGGTGACATTTATAAATTTGCCGGCGGGACTATCAATTTCAAGGCTTTTGAGGCGGAGGGCAAAGAGGGTAAATTCAAACTATCTAATAAAGAGTGTCTGCTATTGAAACTATTCACCGAGCATCCGGATGAGGTACTGAGCAGGAGCGCTATTTTGGATGCTGTCTGGGGATATAATGCATACCCCTCCAGCCGGACAGTAGATAATTTTATTCTTCGCTTCCGCAAGTACTTCGAGCCGAATCCTTCGGAATCGATCTTTTTCCACACCGAGTTCGGCGCCGGTTATAAATTTACCCCGAAGGGGAATTCATCAAATGACTAAAAAGGATTTATTTCTTGCTAACGCCCGCGGGGAATATACTAATCGAACGCCGATTTGGATTATGCGGCAGGCGGGACGGTACCTTCCTGAATATAGAAATTTCAAAAAGAATTTTTCTTTCGAGGAGCTATGTCGGACGCCAAAGGCTGTGGCCGAGGTGTCCGCACAACCAATAGAGATATTGGACCTCGATGCGGCCATCATCTTTTCAGATATATTATTGATTCTTGAGCCTCTTGGAATTGATCTGAAATTTGACCCGGGTCCAATTATTACTCCGATACTTGAGAAACCGGAACAGATTAGCGACTACCAGGAATTTGATCCGGCGAAGGAGCTTTCTTTTGTCGGCGATGCCATAATTGAAACAAGAAAAAGAATCGGCCAGAATATTCCACTGCTCGGTTTCTGCGGGGCGCCATTTACTTTATTTTGCTATCTTAGCGGAATGAAAGGGGCGCGTGATTTCTACAAGGCAATTAAATTTCTCACAAATTATCCTGTAGAGGGAAAGAAGGTTCTCCACACTCTGGCTGAGATAAGTATAAAATATCTCAAGCTACAATTATCTGCCGGCGCCGATGCAGTACAGATTTTTGACACCTGGGCAGGCGAATTAGGCTCAGAGGAATTCGCCGAATGGTCATTGCCCTATCTGAGAAGAATTATCACCGCTCTGCATCAAGATAATGCAATTACCAGCGTTTATATAAAAGGCTCGTATCATCTATTAGATCAGATCAGGGGACTTGATGCGGATATAATCAGCCTCGACTGGAGAGTTCCAATGATGACCGCCCGTGATAGGCTCTCGCCAAAGGCCCTGCAGGGGAATTTGGATCCGCATCTTCTTCTGGGGCCGGAGGAACTAATAATTGAAAAAACTCGCAAGATTCTCAATGAAATGAAGGATTATCCGGGATATATTTTCAATTTGGGGCATGGAATTCTCCCCGAGACGCCGGTAGAAAATGTGAGGGCTCTGGTTCAGACTGTGCACAGCTATGAAAGGAAAATAAATGTCAGAAGATAAAAATAAAGCCGTGCCGCTTGATTTGGTCAAGAAATATGATCGGCCGGGACCGCGATATACCAGTTATCCGACCGTACCTGAATGGAGCGATCGGTATGGCCATGATGATTATCAAGCCGCGATAAGAGACGCCTCTCGTGATGTAAATGAGCCATTGTCATTTTATCTGCATATCCCTTACTGCCGGAAGCGCTGTTGGTTCTGCGGGTGCAATACGGCGGTTGCGGCAGGTCCAGAGGCGGCTGACGAATATATCCGGAGAATCGATAAAGAAGTTTCAATGGTTAAGAGCTTGCTTGATGAACGAAAAAGGATTTCACAATTCCATTGGGGAGGAGGAACACCGTCGTTTTTGGCAGACACCCAGACTATAAATGCATTCGGGATATTTTCAAAGAGATTCGAGATATTAGAGGACGCGGAGATATCGATCGAGTTGGATCCCCGCGTGACTACAAAAGAACGAATCAGATTACTGAAGTCGCTCGGATTCAATCGCCTTTCATTCGGTATTCAGGATTTCGACAAGCGGGTACAAGAGGCAATCGGCAGAAACCAAGATGAAAAGATGGCTATAGAACTATATCAGTATTGTCGGCAGGAACGATTTATCGGGATAAATTTCGACCTCATTTATGGTTTGCCGGCGCAAACAATTGATTCCTTCAATAAGACAGTGGAAAAAACGGTCGATCTGCGGCCCGATAGAATAGCGCTATATAGCTTTGCTTATTTGCCGGAAGGAAAATCTCATCAGAAGAAAATCAATACGGGCATCATGCCCTCGGCTGAGACGAAATTTGCGCTATTCAATTTGGCTCGAAAAATGTTTTCCGAGAGCGGTTACTCACAAATCGGAATGGATCATTTTGTACTCCCTGCTGATGAACTTGCCTTAGCCGCCGCCAATGGCAAGCTTCGCCGCAATTTCATGGGGTACACGGTCAATGCGGCCAAGGACTGGATCGGCATAGGAGCCTCGTCGATTTCGTTTATCAGCAATAATTTTGCCCAGAATGTCAATGGAATTGACAGCTATAAGACTGCCATCGATAGCGGAATATTTGCCACTTATCGCGGAATGAAACTTTCGCACGATGATTTGATTCGACAACATATTATATCGGAACTCATGTGCAATTTCAGGCTCGATTTGAAAGAGCTCGAAGATAAATTTGACATCAATCCCAACCAGTATTTTTCAGAAGAGCTGAAATTACTTGAGCCGTATATCGAAGACGGCCTTCTATCCGTGGAAAATGAAGTATACATGGTGGCTCAGTCGGGCAAAACATTTGTAAGAAATATCGCCATGACATTCGATGCCTATCTGAAAAAAACGATTGAGGGAAAATCTAAGGTACAATTCTCCCGCACAATCTGAAGGCAAAGG
>CAZCFT010000001.1:0-76607 GCA_964498015.1 uncultured Ignavibacteriaceae bacterium | reverse complement strand
TAGACCAGTTTCGACTCACCCCGACTGTGAGGGTTGGGAAATATGTCCCGCGCGTCGAATTAAGGTCATATTTGGCGACATCCAGATTCTTGGCATCTGCCAGAAGACCCGGATGATTACTCAAGCCGAATTTCAGCGCTGTCTCTTCAGTACCGCTGTATTCGCCTCGCTTGAAATCCGTGGAGAATTCAACATCGGAATTGACGTCGACGCCAACCAGATAAGCAAGATTAGCGCGGGCAATCTGGATTCCGTTCTCAGCATCGAGAAGGGACAGCTTATCTGTGCCATCTTGAACCTGCGCCTTCAGAACATCCGACTTCGACGCCGAACCGACCTCAAATCTGGAATTTGCCAGCTTGAGCTGTTCTTCGCTTCTTTTTACCGCTTCTTCCATCGCCTCTTTGTTCTTAAGCGAAGCTAAGTAAGCGAAATAGGTTGTCTTTACAGTCAGGATCAATCCTTGCTCGGTCTGCTCGCGAAGATAATCAAAGTAGCTTTTATCCGCTTTCGCCCCCAAATAATTGAAGATATTCTGTCCGCCATTGAAAATAGTCAGAGACGCAGATGCGCCCAGAGAGTATCCTTTGCTGATTCCCCCTCTCTGAACGATTGTATCAATCTGGCCATAAGAAACAGTATCTGTGATAACCTCGGTACTGGTTTGAGATCCTGACGCATTAGCCGAAACATAAGGCAGGAATGCCCCAAAGGCCTGCCAGAGATTGCCGTCGGCGGCTTTGACCTGACCTTTGGCCCGGATAATGTCGGGATGATTTTTCAGGGCTGATTGGATGCAATCATCAAGCGTCAAAACCTTGGCCCAGATTACGCCACCCAGTAAAAAGATAAAAACAAATGCTATAGCTGAAATCAGTCGGTATTTGCGAGTCATTAAAAACTCTCCTTGCTTAATATATGATTGATCCGCCTGTAAACATATTGGCTAAGGCGACCAGAACTATGAATATTGTCCATACGCTGAATAATACGTAGGCAAACCGCTTTGGTTTCATATTGTATATCGCGCCAAGTCCGATCGCCGTTACCAAAATGCGCCAGACAGAAAAAATGTCGATCTGACGGAAAAAATAATATATAAAGCTTCCATCATCAATAGGTTTAAGAAGCCCCAAACCCGTGTAAACATAGATTGTGTCCTTGAGTAATATCAAAATGCCCCTTATTACATCGCCCAGAGAGCCTATCAATGCCGCAAAGACAACCACATTCATGATCAGCCAGAAATTCGATTTACCTCCGAAGATAAAATTACCGGACAGTATACAAATGGCGGCTATCACAACTGATATGACAAATGGAAAACCTGAATAGGTTAATACATAGTACCATTTAAATGGATTTTCCATCGCCTCTTTGAAACTCTCATCAATTTTTGCCTTTACTTCATTATATTGCGTCTCCCCCATCCGGTCTTTCCACTTTTCAATGCTATTAAGGGCCGCGGGGTATAAATCTTTTGTCATGACTGGTCGTACAAAGTATCCCCCGGAGGAACTGATGGTGGCTCCGATGATAATAATAATTATCAAAGGGATAATCCAGTCGGTTTTCTTGATTAGCGACTGGAAGAGAAGCGAGGGGGAGGTGAAAGCCATGATTATTGGAGACAGAATTCCCGTTTGCTCTTTTGTACTCGGTTGAGATGATGATAAATTATCTTGTTCCATTTTTTCTCCCTATTTCTACGAATATTATTTCGCTGAGTTTCGAAAGTCTTCTTTACTCACCATAAATTACACTTTTCCCTCCATAAATCAATACCCTGATTCCAATAGCCTACGGAAAGCGTATTTTTTACGAGTCTCAGCAAACAATCTCTTAGGGGCTGTTTGGAAATAAGATGGCTTCATCGCTTCGCTCATCGCAAAGAGACAAGACTGCCCTTTTGACACGCCTTGGGAAGAAAAGTTTGGGCAAAAAAAACCCCGCATTAAGCGGGGTCCAAAAAATATTCAGACATCATTCTCTAATTAGTTTGACGTGAATTGCCGGGAATCCTGACATATCACCATCCACTGCCCTAAACCAATTGGCAAGCCGAAAATCCTGAATGAGCGTTTTGTCCGAAACCGTCCTTAGACTCGGCATTCGCTCTTCGGACATCATTAGAATCAAGGGAAAGTTGGTCGTGGAGTTATTATAATTATCTGGTTCAAGTGTAACAAACACCGTCCCTGATCTTTCAGAAGGATCGCTGGGATTTCCGAATGTTATGCCATCTGGGCCGATTCCCTGAGGAAGATGCACAAGAAAATCCTCTCCTGGGAACGCCGGAACACGCTTATTCATAGAATAAGAATTGCTATCGTCCGGGCCTTCAAAATCCTTGAATGATCCCGTGCTGATTACTCCGGCAGACGGAGGACTTAAGAGATTTTCAATCACGATGCTTGACCAGCTTGGTTTGGTCAATTTTCCAAAAGATGAATCTGGTTTCAAATATGGAGATATTACCCAACCTTTATAATGCCATTTTATATCGCTCTGGCCAGGGCCGGCTTTTGCCAAATCAGGCAATTCCTCAGCATTAAGCAGAAAATTGTCAAGCTTTTGGGTCTTTTCATTCGACCGGCCATAGTAGACATCAGGAAGATGATAATCTGCAAAAGGCGGAATTATAACCTCAGTACTTTCTTCCTTTCCAGACGGTATGACCATTAGTACGGTGTCATAAATGTCTTCGGAGCCAACATTTATCGGGATAGTGGCATAATCAAAGACGACGGAAGTATGGACGAATGTGTCCAGAAGGATCACAAAATTGGAATCAATTGTAATTCTTACATTAGTCAATCCGACTGTATCGAGCGCGTGGGAAAGGCTGTCCTTTTCAAGAGTATCAAGAAGAGGTATGGGTGGCTCAATCGTGCTATCCCATCCAATAGTGTCAAGTTTTAGCAGCCGCTTTTGAAAGTTTTTGGAATTATAGAGGCCAGTGAAAGCTCCGGTTGTATCAAAATATGACCTGGTCGTATCAAAAATATACAATGCAAACCAAACTCCACTGCCATTGGCGACATAAGAATTTCCATCTGTAGGGGTCGTCACAGCATACCCGGCCTGGCCCAGCCAGAGATCTATGGGGTAAAGCATCTTTATTGGCTTTTTCTCCGGGTCAGCGATTGTATCTTGGAGCATCACTGGCCCCATTGAATCGGGTTCCAGATCCGGGTAGGTCTCCACGCTCAAACAGATCCATTTATATTTCAAAGCATCAAAATTCACTGTCCAAAGAGAGTCCATCTTATTTCCGGCTGAATCATGAAATTGATACAGCTCACTATTCCAATTGAACTTCCCCAGGGAAATGGGCTTGTTATCGTCATTCTTGACCCACAATTCATAAATCATGCCGTTGGGAAGAGTAGGAAGCCTTTCCGGCCTTAGGATAAGTTTAGTTGTCGAAGCTGGGGTCATTATATCATCAGGTTGTGAACAACCCCACATCATGATGATAAAGACAGCAGATAAGCCTAAGAATAACAAGCGATTATAACGCCTGCACATACAGGTTCTTCCTCCTCGATTTCGTATTCCAATATTCAACATGGGATTATACCTCAAAGAGTTTTGGGTGTCAAGTCCTTATTTGCAAAAAACCATATTCTCCCCTTTCATTAGAAATCCAATTCTAAAGGAATTGACGCCTAAAGTCGATAAAAAGATTAAATGAATTCGATATAATTCTCGGGAGCCAAAATTGAAAATATGTCCAACTTGCAAGACGCAGAATCTTTTTGATGGGGCCCAATTCTGCCGGGAATGCGGCGCTCCTCTGGAAAAAGATTCTACCTTAGATCAGAAAGATAAGGAAATTCCAAGAGACAATGACGAATTTGTCGTTACTGAATCCGCAAACAGCGGCGGCCCAGAGCTAATCGGAATGGAAGCCAAAGGGGAACCGTCGCTCACTTCAGATGAGGGTTTAGAAATCAAGAGCTCGGCCAGCATGCTTGATGACGAAGCAAATGGTTGTATCCCAAGATCTCCTCAGACGGCAAAGCCCCAATTGATAGGCGACTCAGCGCCCCCTATCCCACCTGTTTCAGATTACGAACCCCCGGTTTTGAGCCAAGCAACTACTGAGAAAATCATTCCGGCTTCCAAAGAAAAGGCCGAGTTTAAGAAACTCTCTCAGGAAGAGCTGGCAAATATCCGCAAGAATCTTTATCAAGCCGGCGGTAAATCGGATATGCTGCCAAAAGAAGATCATACGCCTGAGAACTCCAGACCGCCGAGGCCCGATCTGCCACTCGCCGGATTTACCAATTTTTCAAAACCGAAGAATGAGCACAAGGCATCTCCGGCAGTAGCCGGATCAGGTCTTTTGACTGAGGAAATTTCACCTGCACAAGCTGAAGCAATTCGTTCAATTGAAGACCCAGCTCTGGCATCTGGAGTGCAAAAAGCGCACAAAGTCCGCGGATTAGCCTATTTCAAGGGCAATTTTATTCAAATAGTAGGAAACCCTTACTTGCATGCCGGAGATGAAGTCTCTGTGAATGAAAAGCATTACCTTTTGAAGCCAAAAAAATTGGGCAGGAAAGTCACTATCGGTCTTTTCGCCGGAGGGCTGGCAATCATATTGTTTATCATAGGCCTGCAATTCATCGACCCCACTGTCTCCGGTAAAGGCGAGATTGTCGGAATGATTCTTAATGAAAATAATCAACCCTATCTCGAAGGCGCCAGAGTTACTATACCGGCCTTGAACAAGACCACAAAAAGCAACGCACAGGGATTTTTCCGTTTTGAATTAATTCCCACCGGAAGCTATGAATTGGCTTATGAACTGAGCGGCAACAGAGTCGGAAGAGCCAATGCTACTGTTACATCCGATCAGACGACGCTTATGGCTTTCGGCGAAACCGGGCAAGTATTGAATACGCCGTCTTCTCTAAGAACCGAGTCCCCGGAAGTACGAACCTTCCCTCCCGGAGCACAGAAAGTGGAAGAAAGAAAAATTAGTCAGCCCGAGACCCAGCCACGGGCGAAGGCTGAATTCGGCAAGGTTGAGATGAAAGCGAATGTCCCTGATGCGCGGCTCACTGTTGACGATAAAGTTCTCGGTAGCGGCAATAATATCTATGCGAACATCAAGGTCGGCGAACGCACTATAAAAGTGGATAAACCGGGATACTCTGAATATACAGCCGCGATTAAGGTGGACGCCAATCAGACATCAACCATAAGCGCCAACCTTCAGCCAGTCTCCAAAGAAGCCGCTGTAGCGGCATCTGTCGAAGACCATATCACCCGGGGAAACTTGGCCTTTGCTTCCGGCGACCACCAGAAGGCAATCGATGAATATACCAGCGCGCTGAATCTTCAGCCCGGCTCGAAAGATGCCTACCAGAAGCGGGCTGAAGCTTACTCCAAAGCCGGTAGTATCAGCAAAGCGGTCGAGGATTATATTCGACTCGGGGAAATGTATAGATTGGGCCAACTGAACGACAAGGCAATCAGCTCATTTTCAACCGCCCTCGCCTATGAGCCAAAGAATAAAATTGCCCTGGTGGGGCGTGGGGGCGCCAGATTGGATAATGGCGTATATTCCCCGGCTCTCAATGACTTTGAAGCCGCTCTCAAAATCGATGATCAGTTCTATCCGGCTCTTTTTGGAGGCGGCGTCAGTCAATTTAAACTTGGAAATAATAAGCAGGCTGATAAATACTTGAAGAATGCATATAAATTGAATCAATCCGATCCTTATCTCTATCAATACATGATGCTCAATTATTTGGCGCTCGATGATGTTAAAAAGCTCAAAAGGATTTATACCGATTACAAAGCGGTTGCGAGCCCACAGGAGTTGGCGGAATTGAAATCCTCAAGCCGATTCGCATCAATTATCAGGCTTATCGAGGGTGAAGAAAGATAGGAATGAGCGCCAAGCTGAATTGCTGGGAATTTCGCAATTGCGGCATGGAACCCGGAGGGACATTTTCCAGAATTCACGGCGAATGTCCAATAGCAAAAATGATGAAATTCGACGGCGTCAATGGCGGTAACGGCGCCGGTCGAGCCTGTTGGACCGCCACTGCCATGAACCCGAGGATAGGTTCCATCATCTGCCGCAAAAACGGTCGGTCATGTATTCACTGCGAATTCTACCTCCGGGTACAGCGAGAAGAATACCCCGAAAATGCCATCGAAATCGCAGACGAGATTGAAATAAGGCACAAGATTTCAACTTCATAGTCTTGGTTGCATCCAAAATCCTGCAGGTCGGTCTTTCCCCTTTGGGGAACCATTATAAAACATTTCGCTCAAGAAGCGTATGATTGGTGCGCTTGTCAGGGACACCTTTTATTATTTCTACTTTCCATTTATTCTATAGCGCTTAATGATCGGCTTTTTCCTATATTGGTCTCGATTTGAATTCAGGAGGAGAAATGATAAACACCCGATCCCTATTTCCATGGGGAGTCATAATTTTGGGAATTCTCATCGGATGGCCTTCGCAGGGATTTACTCAGACGGCAGAAAATTCCAAGTCTGACTCCCTTTCAAAACCTTATATCCCGGATATTGGAATTTTCATGAGGATCGGCAGTTGCAGTTCCCCCGCTTTCAATCGCTCAACCGGCGAAATATTTTTCCGCAGTTCTATGACCGGGGCCTCACAACTTTATCGAATTACTCCTGAAGGGTGGCCGTATCAATTGACCCTTTTTGACGATGGCATCGACTGGTATGGTATTTCCTATGCCGGCGATAAGGCCATTATTGGGGCGTCTAAAGGCGGCTCGGAACAATCCCAGCTATATATGCTTGATACCCAAACGGGAAGAATTGACAAAATCACCGACAACCCGGAAATACAATATGGCTCTATAGTTTGGGACAGAGATGGCAAAGGGTTTTTCTATCGTTCCAACGTCGAAGTCAAAAAAAATTTCAAGATTTACCACCGCCGATTCTCTTCACCGGCGGATAGTAAGATATTTGATATGGATGGATCAAATTTCATCTTTGATATTTCGATTGATGAAAAACTAATGATAATTTCGCATGCTCTCTCCAATACTAATAATGATCTTTACCTTCTCAATCTTGAAAAGAATCAATCCGAATTGTTAACGCCGCATGAAGGGGAGATTTTATTCATAAGCGCTACTATTCTGCCGGATAATAAGACCGTCTATTTGATCAGCAATGGAAATCCTGAAGGAATTTCACAACTGGCTCTGCTTGATATAAGCACAAAGAAAATTGAATTTCTTGATCCCGGCTCAAAATGGACCATCGATGCCGCGAGGTTTTCAGATAGCCGTCAATATATAGCCTGGCTTGTCAATGAAGAGGGATATTCCCGGATTGAATTTCGGGACTTGACAAAGAATCTGTCTTTACCGACTCCCCCATTAACCGGAATCATAAGTGACATCGTCATCACCGATGACGGCAGGCTGATTTTCCCGTTCACCAGTTCCGCCAAGACTCAGGATATCTGGATGTGGGATTGGCGTAAACAGGAATTAAGAAAAATGACTTACTCCATCTCGGCCGGGATCGATCCTGCTTTATTTATCGAGCCAAAATTAATCAAATATAAGTCGTTTGATGGATTGGAAATCCCGGCATTTTTATACCTCCCCCCTAACTATGATGGGAAACCGATTCCGTTCATAATGCATATCCATGGCGGACCAGAAAGCCAATTTCGTCCATACTTCCAGCGCAATTTCCAATATCTTCTTTTGAATGGATATGGAATTCTTGCGCCCAACATCAGAGGCTCATCGGGGTACGGCAGTGAATACCAGAATCTCGATAATTATAAGAACCGCCTTAATTCCATAAAAGATATCAAGGCCGGATGCGATTATCTGATAAAGAACAATTATTCCAAAACCGGCATGATTGGCATCAGGGGAGGGAGTTATGGCGGGTATGTGGTATTAGCGTCTATTACCGAATATCCTGATCTTTTCTCAGCGGCGGTCGACGAAGTCGGCATTGCCAATTTTGTGACATTCTTGAAAGGTACGGCTGACTATCGGCGCTATCTGCGCGCCTCGGAATATGGACCGCTGGAAGATTCGGCATTTCTCGCCTCCATCTCCCCTATTCATAAAGCCAATTTGATAAAGACCCCATTGCTCGTAGTGCACGGGGAAAATGACCCCCGGGTGCCGATAGGCGAGGCCAGACAGATTATCAAGGCGATTCAGGACAAAGGCGGCGTGGTCGATTCGCTGATATTTCCCGATGAAGGCCACGGGGTCTCGAAGCAGATAAATATTATCAAAGAGCAGTCCAAAATGGCGGAATTCTTTGATAAGTATTTGAAGAAATAAGTAATGGGGTTGTCTCTTGTAGGGACATCTCGGGATATCAACCAGAAGATACTATTAAGAAAGCATTGAGAAGCCAGACGTCCCCGTAATATCAACTATTGCGTATTCCCGGCCACCCAGAATTTCACTGAGAATTTCTTCTGCAGTTCAAGCCCAAGCTTCCTGGCCTGAGAGAAACTCTCAAAATCCCCTATTCTTACTCTGTAATAAGTCGCCCCTTTTATTATCGTTTCGGAAATAAAAGCCTCATAGCCGTCAGCCGCAAATCGCTTGGTAAGCGATTCCGCCTCTTCCCTATTTGTCGTAGAGCCGATCTGAACCGAATAACCCGTTTTGATAGTCCTGGACGCCACCACCGGAATCACAGCAGGAACAATCTCCCCTGATGCTTTCGCCTCAGCTGTGGCCAATGATATAATAGGGGCGTCTGTCTTGGCTTTCCTATTTGTCGATCCGGTGAATTCCTCGGGAATTTTGTCGGGACTCAAAACATAATTTCGGGATTTGGTAAGAGATGTATCCGCACTGCGAGCATAGGCCTGCCCGGAGCTCTGGGGCATATAATCAGCCGCCTCAGCATCCATAGTCTCTTTTTCAAGCTGAGAGATTTTCTCCTGATCCTTCTGGCAACCAGAAGAAAATATCAGCAAAAATAATATCGCTACAATAACGCCAACTTTACTCATCTCTTCTCCAACATCAGATATCCCTATTAAGAACTTGACTGAGGTTTTTGTCAAGCTAAAATAATCGGCCTAAATGTCCCGAAATAAAAGCAGTTGAATTTGAAACCAATATTAGCTAAAATGTTATAATTAAGGAAGGTGGATTAATGAAATATTCGGAAAATGTGCTTGAAATAATCGGGAAAACACCGCTGGTCAAAATATGGAATGGCCTATCCAAAGGCGGTCCTCTTATGTTGGCCAAGCTCGAATTCACCAACCCCGGAGGCTCTGTCAAAGATAGGATGGCCAGCTATATATTGCAGAAGGCAATAAATGAAAAAAGACTCAAGCCCGGCGATACTGTGATAGATAATACTTCCGGCAATACCGGAGTTGCGGTGGCCATGACTGCGGCGGTTTTGGGTCTAAAAGCAATTCTTACCGTGCCGGATAAAACCAGCAAGGAAAAAATTGACCTGATAAAATCCTTTGGCGCCCAGGTTATTGTTACCCGCTCTGACGTTGACCATGATGATCCTGAAGGATGTTATATGATGGCCCTCAATATGGCGCGCGAGCATGGCTATTTCCACTTGAATCAATACCATAATCAAGATAATGTTATGGCTCATTACTTGACCACCGGGCCGGAGATATGGGACAAAACCGATGGCAAGGTGACCCACTTTGTCGCCGGCATCGGCACCGGCGGAACTTTTTCCGGAGCAACACGATTTCTAAAAGAGAAAAATCCGAAAATCCGCGCAATAGCAATTGATCCAATCGGATCGATTTTCGCCGAGTATATCAAACACAAAGAAGTTGGACAGGCGGAGCCATACAAGATTGAAGGTATCGGTTCTGATACGGTGACCGAGGCTCTGCATACTAAGTTAGTTGACGAGGTTATCAGCGTTACGGATGAAGATGCTTTCAACACCGCCAGAGCTATCGCTCGAGAGGAAGGTATCTCTGTCGGCGGGTCTTCAGGCGCCGCTATCTGGGCCGCCAGAAAAGTGGCAAAAGGTCTCGCTGATGACCAAATTATAGTGATAATTATCCCCGATTCCGGCTCCAGATATCTGAGCAAGTGCTTCAATGATATCTGGATGAAAGAGCATGGTTTTCTTAAGGACGAAGTGGAGGTTTCAAAAGCATGAAGTTTCCTCTAATGATAATTTCTATATTATTTATATTTTCCGTAGGCGCCGCTTCCGTAGATTCCGCAAATATCAAGAAGTCGGCCTTAGTTTTCGACAGCAAATCTTGGGATTTCGGTTCTGTGCCGGTGGACTTCAAGATAGCGCACTCCTATAAATTTAAGAATACCGGCGAGGGTGATCTTCATATCACCAAAGTCGATCCCAATTGTGACTGCACCAGCGTCTCGGCCAGAGACACTCTTATACAACCGGGAGATTCCTCAGAGATTAAAGTTGTTTTTCACACGCGCGAATTTTATGGCATGACTAATAAGCGAGTTTTCATATATGCTGACGATCCCGAAAATCCTATCACAGAACTGGACTATACAGCCAATGTTGAATTCTTCCACAAATTGCATACCTCCGAACCCAAATATCTGACTTTCCTTCAAGGGCAGAACGCTAAAGATGTCAAGTTGATCAATAATTCTGATAATAGGGTCGGATATGTCATACAGAAAGAACCGGATACCCTTTTCAGTATAAGTAAACTGCAAGGCTCACTTTCGGGCGAACAATTTGAACTAATAAATGTAAAGATTAAAGATAATCTTTCCAAAGGGACTTATTTTACTAATTTTACAGTGACTTACGATACTAATCCCAAACTGCGACTGACTATTCCGGTAAAAATTGTTCGCTGGTGAAGCAAAACTCGAGTGGTTGCATGACTGGGCCTATTTCCGGGGGTCTTGCCGCATAAAACCAGGGCTCTGCCGGCAATAATCCTTATTTGGGCTATTCCAGTCCAATTTGGCATTATTTACGACCATAATAGTATAGTTTCGAAAATAAAATTGAAAAAAGCGCTTGACAAAATACGCTGATTCTTTAATTTCTCTACAGTTCGAGGGTGACTCTCTGCTGTCCCTGGGTAGTTTCCTAGCCCCCTCTACCCAACCAGAGTAGCGCCCTCTTTTTTTGCCCGGAAGTTTGGTTTGCGGGAGTACAAACATAGCCTTGAAATTGCTTGCCTTTCATAACAACAGCGCTTATTTTTCAAGAAAATCCAAAGCTTAGCGAGGTGATTGATGAAGAAGAGACAATTGAAAATCGCCCGCGGTTATGATCTCAAGACCCAAAAGATTATCGGACTGTTCGCTGCGCAACTCGATGATCAACTGACTCATCTTAAGAGACAGGTTAAAGATCTGACCGTCGAGCAATTAGAATGGCAGATGAGGCCGGGCATGAATACGGTGGGGATGCTTCTGGCGCATTTTGCATTAATTGAGATCTGGTGGATCAAGATAGCGCCGAATGAAATTCCCTGGGAACCTGATGGCAAAGCGCTTGTCCAGAAAATCTGTGCAATCGAGGATGACGGTCTGCCACTGGCGCTTGATGGAATGCATCCGTCTTATCTTAAGGGATTTACCGCCGAGAAGTATCTCTCTACCATAAACAGGGCGAGACGCTCAATTAGCGCCGCCATGAAAAAGTGGAAAGATAAAGACCTTGATCGGTTTTATAAGCTTGGGAAGGATCGCTTCTCGAGAACATGGACGCTTTATCATGTGCTTGAACATTTCTGCGGCCATTACGGGCAGATTCTACTGCTGAAACATTTAATGCGTGATGCCGGGGTACTAAAAATACAGTAGCCATAGTTATATTCCTTGCAAAAATCCCGACTGCTTTGTAAATTGAGGCAAACAGGTTAATGCATGATTAAATATGATGATTCCACCGATCGACAAACATGGCTCGAGCCCCCATATTCAACCAACGCTGGCTCGTTCCCTGGAAATTTCGGAGATTCTTCATAGAATTGCCGCGCAAAATACGACAGTCGCACCGATGGGGCTTGTTGAAAAGGCATGGATGGACGTAAAGCATTTGATAATGAAGAATACGACTCCACATTGTCATCCCCGACTTGAACGGGGAACCAGAAAATCCTTCGTAAGTGGAAGTCAGTTGTCATCTTCTGGGTTCCCGCATTCGCGGGAATGACAGTTCAACGTAATTGGATGAAATGGAGGAACAGGGCGGATGGCATCTTTGAAAAGCAGATATATTCGATATACAACTTATTTATTTATGCTGGGGCTGGTTGTTTATCTGGCGCTGGGATATGGCACGCGATCATTTGAAGCCTATTGTCCTTTTGGCGGCGCTGAAAGCCTCTGGGGGCTTTTCACAGCCGGAGAGTTTTCTTGCGCATTGGGTCCACTAAACCTGTCACTCATGATAGGATTGATTGCCCTTGTAATTCTATCCAAAAAATCATTTTGTGGATGGGCGTGCCCGATTGGATTCTTAAGCGAGCTGGCCGGACGAGGCGGCAGATTTGTATGGAAGAAACGTCCTCAAATTTCCCCTTTTGCCAATGGAACTCTCAAATTATTGCGCTATTTGGTCTTAATTGTGGCGCTATATTTTACTTATCGAACAGGAGAATTAATTCTTCGAGGATACGATCCATTCTATTTGATTTTTTCCGGTTTCGGACATGGTAGCGCCGGAATGATTTCGATTGTTATCCTGGCGATGATTGCGCTTGGAGCATTTGTGATCCCGATGTTGTTCTGCCGCTATTTATGCCCGATGGGGGCGGTCTTTGACCCATTCAGCCGCTTAGGCCTTATTAAGATTGTTCGCGATGAATCCAAGTGCACATCCTGCGGCCTTTGCGCCGAAGCCTGTATGCACGATATACCGGTTCATACATATAAGGCAGTGCGCCATCGTGATTGCACCAATTGCCTTGAATGCGTGGATGCCTGCCCGGAAAGAGACACCCTTCAAATTAGAGCCGGATTATAGGAGGAGCAATGCGAATTCCCAAACTTGTCATCCCGATTTTGGTTATCATATCGCTTTTGGGCGGTTATTCGCTACGAACTGCCTTCACCCAACCGACTACAACGGTGGCATTTGATAATCTGTCCGGCACGACCTCAACTTTCATTGTGGATGGTCTCAAATGCAAGGGGACAGCGGCGTTTTTCTCGTCTTTATATGACAGTATTCCTGGAATCAACGGAATTGAAACCTTCGCCACCGAGCACAAAGCAGTAATCGGATATAATCCTGATATAATCACCCGTGATTCGATCCGGACGATCATGGAACAGGAGATTCTATTTGATGATGGCACCCGAGCGCAGGTATTTAAGTGCCTGTCGATGGAATAGGCCGCATCATGGATTGGGCAAAACGCCGGAATGTAAACAATTCTATTATTGGGCGTACCTAATATGAAGCGAACTTATTCATTATCTCAGGCATTATTTTTTGTTCTAATATTCATTTCTTCATGCGGGGACGACAAGCCTAATTCAACGCAACTGAATCACGCACCTATCATTATTGATATTTTGGCAAGTCCCGACGAGCTTCAATGCGGCGTACGCTATGGCTATTACTACAGCGACACTACCCAGCTCAGTTGCATGGCTTCAGATGAAGATGGAGATAGTCTGCAATACACTTGGGATTGCTCTGAGGGCCATTTTAGAAATGCAAATGTCGGCAGGACGGTCTTATGGGAGCCACCTGATCATTTAACAGGAACTCAGACAAAATATTATAGCATAAGAGTGTTTGTCTCCGATGGGCGCCTAATGGATACAGCATCTGCCATAATAAAGGTAGTATTAGTATATTTATCGTTCCTGCTATTTCGCCAATTATCGCCTCTGCCTACCGTTAGCCTTTAATATTCAGCACCGGTTTAAAGCGCGCCACTTTCTTTGATATGCCAACCGCGTGCACTGCCTCCACTACGCCATCGATGTCCTTATAGGCAAAGGCCGCTTCTTCCGCCAGCCCGGGAAGATATCCTGTTTTGACCAGAATCCCGCTCTCCTTCATTTTCTGCTTAACCGCATCGCCCCGCACTGTTCTTTTGGCCTGCATCCGCGACATAGTTCGTCCCGCGCCATGCAAAGTCGAACCGAATGTCTCATCATCGGCCTGCTTTGTACCGCAGAGGAGGGCCGAGCCTGTTTCCATTGACCCTCCGACAATTACGGGTTGACCTACGGCTCTATATTTAAGTGGAATTTCCTGCCGCCCGGGACCAAATGATCGTGTCGCCCCTTTTCTATGAATGAGAAGCTCTTGTGTCTTGCCGTCAACTTCGTACTTTTCAATCTTGGCAATATTGTGTGCCACATCGTATATTGTCTCGATACCAAGCTCAGAATCATTTTTGCCAAAGACTTCGCGGAATACTTTCCTGATTCCGAAAGTAATCAACTGTCTGTTGACAAAAGCGGCATTAGCCGCACAGGCCATCGCCTTGAAATATTTCTGCCCTTCGTCCGATTTTATGGGAGCCGACATCAATTCCCTATCTCTGACAGTTAGGCCATATTTCTTGGAGCATTTGTCAAATACCTCCAGATAATCGGTGGCAATCTGATGCCCGAACCCACGCGACCCGCAATGAATCGCTACTATGACCTGATAGTCGCGATCAACTCCATATACTTTTGCGATTTCCCTATCGTAAATTCCTTCCGGATAGGCAATTTCAACCTCAATATAATGATTTCCCGAGCCGAGCGTTCCCATCTGATTAATACCCCGTGAGATTGCCTTGTCCGAAACCGTTGTATGGTCGGCATGCCTAATATGGCCATGGTCTTCAATATGTTCCGCGTCGGCAGAAGTGGCATATCCATTTTCGAAGCACCATTCAACCCCCTTTTCCATAATGTCGTTAAATTGCTGACGGGTCAATTTCAAGAATCCGCTCGACCCCACTCCGGAGGGAATAGTCGAAAAGAGCTTGTTGAGCAACAGCTCCATCTTCGGTTTTATTTCATCGTAGGTCAGATTAGCGCTCAGAAGCCTCATCCCGCAGTTGATATCAAAACCTATCCCGCCAGGCGAGATAATTCCATCGCTCATTGAAAATCCGGCTACTCCCCCAATTGGAAATCCATATCCGGAATGGCCGTCGGGCATGCAAAAAGCATATTTCCGGATCCCCGGCAGACAGGCGACATTAGTAATCTGGTCGATAACTCTCTCATCGATTCCATCTATCAATTCTCTTGATGATAGTATTCTTGCCGGAACAAGCATCCCCTGTTTATAGCCGGTCGGAATTTCCCAAATATTGGGATTTATCTGTCTAAATTGTTCCATTTTCATAAATCAAAAACCACCTCTCCTCTCCATACATCGCCGATTTTCTCAACCTGAAATTTATAATAAGTAATCGCTTTCACATCAATTTTGAGAATATGGCGCGAAGGGTCAATATTATCCCCAAAGAGTCTGCCTTTTATGCTGAATGCTTTGTCGTCCAATTTGATTTCACATCGCTTGAGAAGAAATCTCTCGGCGTCCTTGACATAGATAATTTCCGAAAGCCATCGATAAAATAGACTTTCAAGGTCATCCCCTTGAATTTCAATAGGGAGAATTTTTGCCTCTTCCAGCCCTTCTCTCTCCGCCATTATCGAGGTTAATCCCAAAGCGCCATCGGCAAAAAGCTCGATTAAATCTCTGCCGGTAGCTATCATGCCGATATCGGCGGAAGTATGAGCATCGGTTAATTCAAATGGCATAGCAAAAATAAAAAAACGCCGCCCATAAATAAGCGGCGTTCTATTAAGATGAACAGTTTATTCAGCTTTAATGATGCACTCGACCGGGCAGACCGCCACACAATGACTGCCGCCTTCCTGATCCTCGCATTCATTGCAAGTATCCGGATTGATAACATAGATATCCCCTTCGGTTATGGATGATGTCGGACACTCGGGAAGACAGAGTCCACAGGCGGTGCATTCATCTGTAATAAACATTGCCATATCTAAAAACCTCCAGAATAAATACGCTCTTAATTCTCAATCAGAAGGGAATATAGAGTTTTTTTTGAAGTTGTAAAGAAAAATTTCTGCCAAAATATAAGGTAATCCCGCGCGGTCGCCCGGAACTCCGACACGCTGAATCTGTTATTTACAAAACCAACCTCCGCCTCATTGTTTCTTCAGAAGATTCTGAAGCGCAGAATCGAATTGTCCCTTAAGATTATCCTTAAGCTGATTTTTGGCGCTCATATCGACACTTATTTTCGGGCTGGCATAACTCCCGGCAAGCCTGAATGGCACCCTGACGCGCCCCGAAGAGCTTTCCTTGAACAGCCCGGCCAGACTGGAAACTAATCCTGATTGAGACATGAGTTGTCCGGTGACATCGTCGGAAAGAAGTACCTCGCCTAAATAGTCGAGAGTTCCATCGAATCCGATCGAACCGGTGACATTCCAATTTCCAATACTCGAAATAAATTTTAACCCGTCAAAGGCCACCCGCCCATTGACTACTCGGAAAGCGCTTGCGGCATCTTTAAGAGTTTCTTCATCGAATGTTTTGAAATTAAGATTCTGCGCCAATTGTTTGAGCGGTTCAAAATTAACCAGCTTTGCTTCGTTTATAACCGCCAGACCATCCATGCTTAACGAGCGCACAAATGGTTCCGGTTCCCAGCCTGAGGCCGAAAATGAACCATTCATATTCAGTTTCCCGAATATATGCCCGCCGAAACCGGTGAAACGGGTCAGGAAATCATCGGCCTGCACCTGAGTCGCCTCATATTTACCTGTATATTTGGGATTATTGAAATCGTTCAAGTCTATCTCTGTCTCGCCTTTGACCTTGCCGGTATATACATTCCCATTAGCCTGAGTAATAAAGACCTTTCGGTCTTTTATGGCTATATTTGCAGTTATTTGTGTGAATTCAACTTTGGAGTAAATGAGAGTGTCGAGTGTGCCGGAACCGGAACCATCAATATCGGGAATAATCAGCAGTGGCAAAGAATCCTGAGCCATTTTCGACCTGTTTACACCCGACCCGGGAACCGCCTCGGGGAAAAGCTTATCGGTGTCAAAGCGATGGGAACTCATTTTGAAAGTGAGATTGGGGCGGGGAGCGTCCCCTTTATAACCCGGTATCAAGCCGGGGAGTGGATCGGTCATCCTGCCACTTAGGGCAAAATCAGATGACGGCAATTTGACAAATAGATTGCTGATTTCCATATTTTGGGGTGTCATTTTCATCTCAAAATCAAATTTCTCTATCGGCTCGGGAAGCGTGGAGGCGGAATATGTCCCATCCTTAATCGCCAGCGACCCTGAAATCTGCATAGTAGGAAGCTCTTTTATCGAGCCGGACGCCCCGATATCAAATTGCATCAGCCCGGAAATTTTGGGATTTCCTTTTTTTGGCAGGAATGGATTCAACAAGGCCAGATTTATTTTGCCTTTAAATTTTCCGTTTATTTCCGGCCTCTTGAAATTACTGACCGCAATAATTCCCTCAAGAGGATTATTATCGAATGAACCTTTCTCGACAGCGATCCTAACATAATCGTTCTTAAAATCTGCGCCGGCTGAATTAATGATAAGTTCCCCTGCGACATCCTTCTTTGATAGTTTCAGATTGGAGAAGCTTGCCTTTCCCGAATAATTCAATGCCGATTTTGAAGCCTTGTTATACTTAATACTAACATCAAACCCGACTTTTCCTTCTATAGAATAAGGCTCTATCATTGATTTGGCTGTATCCGGCAGAATGGAAACAATATCGGCAATATCCGTCCTCTCGGTCGCCATCTCCAGATTAATAAAAGCCATCGTCGTCAGGTTTGGGATTCCCGCTTTAACATCAAATTCGAGTTCATTCACTCTTAATTTGGAATTGGCGAGGACAATGTTGTTTCCCTTGAGGTCAATAGTTGCGTCATATCTGGCGGAGACTACTAATGGCGGAATCTTTGATTTGGTGGATGTAATCTTCAGCGAATCGATATCCACCGTCCCTATAGTATGAAAAACCATCTCCGCGGGAGAGCTTACTTTTGAGTTCAGGGTGAACCCTCGCGCAAATATCTGCATGCCGGCGGAATCGTCCAGATACCTTAAAGTTCCCTTTTCAATGGAGAGATTATCAAACGAAATAGCCAGCGCGGCGACTTTGGTCTCATCCGACATTTCTTCTTGAGAAGTGTCTCTTGCCGATGATGGAATTGCGCTTGCGACCGGAGTCTGGGTCGTTCCGAATTTATAATTATGTCTCCCGTCCGCAAGTTTATGCAACGCAATCTGCGGTTTCACCAAAATCAGGCGGTCAATTTGAACTTCCTTCCTGAGCAAGGGAAACAACCGGAGCTTGACATCCAGCGCCGTTGCGGTGAGAAAATCAGGTCCTTCGAATCCCTGGGGGTTGGCGATCTTTATTCCCTTAAGGTATATTCCCAACCCGCCCCAGAAAGAAATGGAGACACTTTCAACGGTCACCTTCCGTTCAAGCGCCGAAGAGATTTTTTCGATTGCCATCTCTTTGGCTTTTTCTTTGGGGAAAAATATTGCCGCTCCCGCGATGACGATTATGATCAGGGCAAAGATAGCTCCTATGGTCCATAATATAATTCTTTTAACGCCTTTCATCTGTCCTCCTCAGTATCCATGACGACATCTTGCCGACATTCAGTCATGCTTCGACCGATTCTCCCGGCTTAATAATAATGGCCTTTGCAGTCGAATTCAAAAGCTTCATAGCGAACTCATCCGGATCGGCATCAATCACGGGCCAGGTTTTATAGTGCATTGGGACTACTTTCTTCGGATTGAGGAACTCTACGGCCTTGACTGCATCATCAATCCCCATTGTAAAATTATCTCCAATAGGGAGAAAAGCGAGGTCGATTTTATTCATCTCCCCTATCAATTTCATATCGTAAAACAGTCCTGTATCGCCGGCGTGGTACATTGTTTTTCCGCCCAATGTAACCAGAAAACCACAGGGAACGCCGGCGTATTTAATATCTTCTCCTACGGCAGAGCCGTGGTGGGCAATGGTAAGTTTGACCCGGCCAAATGGAAAGTCCCTGGCGCCGCCGATATGCATATTATGAACCGGCGCCCCCAGTTTACTGAGATAAGCCGCCAGTTCATTGGGAGCGATGATCGTAGCATTATTTCTTTTGGCGATATCGACGGCATCTCCAAGATGATCGCCATGGCCGTGAGTAACCAGAATGTAATCAACTTTAACATCAGAGGCTTTGATTGCGGCTTGGGGGTTTCCGGTTAAAAAGGGATCAATGATAATATTGTATTTTCCATCCGTGGCCGTCACACAGGAGTGACCCAAAAATGTCGCTCTTAACATAGCGCGCTTCTCCTAAATATTAAAACTTCTCTTCTTTATACTAAGAAGATCAATCTATACATTCAATCATTATTTTCAGTCATAAGGCCTGATCCGGCTACTGCCGGATAGGAATCTATTATCCCGCCTCCCAACAAGACCTCGCCATCATAGAAAACCGCCGACTGCCCCGGAGTTATCGCCCTCTGCTGAGTTTCAAATTCGACTTCAGCCCCGTCAAATGCCGGGTTTACCGACGCGTTTTCCCCTATAGGCTTAACAATTGCCGGGGCCGGCTGATGAAGATATCTTATCTTAACATCCGCCGGAAATTCACCGGCCGGGCTTGCGATCGATACCCAGTTGATATTCCTGACCATCGTTCTTGCCGAATATAGCTCCGCTTCGTCCCCGATTATCACCCGATTGGACTGGACATCAATTCTATTCACATATAATGGCGTAGGATTGGAGAGCCCCAGCCCCTTTCTCTGACCGATAGTATAATACTGAATTCCCTGATGCCTGCCCGCCACAGCGCCATTCTTGAAAACAATATCTCCGGCTTTCGGCCTGCCGCCATGCTTTTCCTCCCATTCTCTTAGGAATCGATGATAGTCGTCATCGGCAATAAAACATATCTCCCTCGATTCAGGCTTTTCGGCATTTTTCAAGTTGAACTTTCTGGCCAATTGACGGACTTCTAATTTCAGGTACTTCCCCAACGGCAGTAGAGTATGCGATAGCGCACCTTGTCCCAGCCCCCAGAGAGCATAGGACTGATCGCGAGTCGCATCAATTCCTTTCCTAAGCACAAATCGTTTTCTGTCATTATCATACTCCAGCCGGGCATAATGACCCGTGGCGATATATTCGCATCCAATTTCAATAGCTTTTCTGAGAAAAATCGACCATTTTAGGTGAGTGTTGCACAAGATACACGGATTGGGGGTTCGACCCGCCTTATATTCAGAAACGAAATTATTTATCACAATTTTCTTAAATTCGCCCGACAGGTTGAAAACATAAAACGGGATGGAGAAGGAATTGCAAATAATCTGGAGATCGTTAATTGCTTCAAGAGAACAACAGCGGCCATCATGAAAGCTGTCGCCTCCGACATCGGCATAGTCCCACAATTTCATATGCGCCGCGGCTACATCGTAACCTTCTTCCCTTAATATCAATAGCGCGGTTATTGAGTCAACTCCGCCGGAAACTGCGGCCAGAACTTTCTTCTTCATATAAAAAGGGGTCGATAAAACGACCCCGGCTTTCTCCAATATAGCGACATCTGCCTACTTCTTTGTGTACAATGGAGACATCGCCCGAAGTCTTTCAATTATTTCCGGAAGCTCCGAAACTACATATTCAAGGTCCTCTTTGGAAGTAAATCGCCCCAAGGAGAATCTTATCGAACCCTGAGCCGACTCTGCCGGTATCCCCATGGCTGTGAGGACATGTGACGCCTCCAACGAACCAGAGGTACAAGCCGAACCCGAGGCCACCGCTATCCCTTTCATATCCAGCGAGAGGATAATTGATTCTCCTTCCACCGCCTGAAAAGAGAGGTTTACGGTTGAAGGGATTCTTCTTGCGTTGTCCCTGGGGCCATTGAAATGCACATCAGCTATTTTTGATTGCACCTCGCCAATAAAGAAATCGGCTAAGCCGGTCAACCGGCGATGCTCTGCTTCGCACATGCTTTCGGCGATTTCAAGAGCGCGGGCGAGCCCAATAATTCCCGCGACATTTTCGGTTCCGGCGCGGCGCCCTTTTTCATGATGCCCGCCATGCGACAATGGAGTAATCTTCAATCCCTTCCGAATGTAGATAGCCCCTGTCCCTTTTGGACCATAGAATTTATGCCCTGAAATTGACAAAAGATCAACATTCAGCTCTTTGACATTCACTCTAATCTTTCCGGCGGATTGAACCGCGTCAGAATGAAATAGAGCTCCCTTTGTATGCGATATCTCGGCAAGTCCCGCAATGTCCTGAATAGTTCCTACTTCATTGTTGGCATGCATTATGGAAACCACTGAGGTTTGTTCCGATATCTTTCCACCTAATTCGCCCCGGGACACAAATCCTTCCTGGTCGGTTCCGAGATAATCAACCTTAAATCCATTTTTACCCAGATATTTGGCCGACTCAAGAATGGCATGATGCTCTATTGATGATATTATTATATGATCCCTCTTTCCCTGCTTCGAGTATGCCACCCCCTTCAGGGCAATATTATCCGATTCTGTGCCTCCGCCCGTAAAGTAGATCTCCGACGGTTCCGCTCCCAGAATAGCGGCAACTTTTTCCCGGGCTTCCTCAATCCCAGCTCTCGCCTCACGGCCAAAACTGTGAAGAGAACTGGCATTCCCATATCTCTCTTTCAGGTAAGGAAGCATGGCATCCAAAACCCTCTCATCAAGGGGAGTGGTACTATTGTAATCCAGATATATCTGTTTCAACTTTTGACCTCGATTCAAAGAACAAAATCAACTTTATATATTATACCTCTACCTTGCCCTTTTGTCAATAGCAGACCAAATCGGTAGAATATTCATTAATACGCTCAATATCCTTAATAATTACGGCATAAATATCAGAAAGCATAAAGTATTGTGAAATGGAAATGATACCCACTGCCGATAAATTTTGTCCTAATTCTCCTCGCATAATCAAATCTAATTGGGCCCGCCGGAGATATAAATTGCAGACCCGCTCCGTAGGTTATGGCCATTCTGTTTAATCTAATGTCCCGCCAATTAAGGAATCCATTTCCCATGTCCGCAAAAAGCGACCCCCAAAATTTCGACACCAGTGGGAATCTGAATTCCTGATTGCCGACGATAAGAACATTGGCTCCTTCCGGCGTACCGTCAGATGACTTGGGTCCCAGGTCATTTTCGCCAAATCCTCTGATACTATTGGCTCCGCCGGCATAGTAACGAACATCGATCGGCGCTGATTTGGATTTCCCAAATTCCTTTACATATCCCCATTTGATCCGGGATGCGGAAATCCATCCGGGCCAAGCCCTCTGATAACGCGACCAACTGGTCTCAATTAAGTAATATGACTCATCGCCGCCAAGAAATCCGCCGGCATATTCAAGGCGGCCGGTTGTCATTGAGCCGGTTGTGGGAATAAAGGGATGGTCGCGTCTGTCCCGGATGATATTAGTATAGAGCTTCTGCCGTATTGAAATTCCCTTATCCTGACGGAGCTTGGTAGCATCCTCCGGGCTCAGGCCATATATATTTACCGATTTGTATTCGAGGCCATTATATATTTTAAACCACTGCCGCAATTCTCTGAAGGTTTCCAGCGAAAGAGACCACGTTTGAATTCTGTATTGCTGTACTTTTGAGCGCACACCGGGTTCAAATGTCCCAGTAAGGGTCAGAGGCATTCGTAATCCCAGAAACCATGGTTCCGTGAATTTTATTTTATAACTATGATTTATCACCCGCCATTCCGTGAAGATCACAAATGAGGATTTAGCGGAAAACTCAACTTGTCGGGAACGAAAGATATTTCTCTTTCCCCAGGCGGCGGAAAAATCCCAGATCAGGTCTTTATAAGGATCCTGTCCCGCTCCGGTCTTCACTGAGAGATAATGCGGCTTTTTTTCCTTGAGATTCAGGATGAAGTCCGGATTTAATCTCTTGGACTTATCTGCGGTATCTTGCGCTGGACTATACATTTGTAGAGTAAGATAATTCCCGGCGCCAAGCAACCGCTTCTGCGATTCCAATATATCTTGCCTGCGATAAAGGTCTCCGCTTTTAAACGTAATTTCTCTTCTGACCTGGGAAGTGTCGAAATGCTCGGCGCCATTGATTCTTACATCTCCGAAATGCACCAGAGAATCTGTTTCGATGGTAAATGATATTTTGGCCCTGTCATTTTCAAGAACAGTATCAATGGAGAAGGCAACCCGCGCGTAGGGATACCCATTATTGGCCAAGTAGGATTTGCAGTCATACACTATTTGTCGGAGGCCGAATGGGTCGACAGGTCGGGAAATCTTTACCCGCCCGATTATCCCCGCCAATTCACCCTTTGATTTTAAGTCGAATTCTCCATCTCCGTCAATAGCCGGATTTACCAAAAGCGATGTACTGCCATAAAAGAATTGCCGACCCTCGTCCACAGTCAATACAATTCGTGCATTTGAATCCGGCAAAATCGGTTCATATATCTCTCTCAATTTTACGGCAAGAAATCCCGAGGTCAGGTAAAGATATTTTACCTCGGAAGTATCTCTCAGCATTGTCTCTTTCTGCACCCGGCGGTTACGATCTGCTTTGATAGTTCTTATGATGTTGTCTTCTCGTGAAAACATTACCCGCTTTATTCTGGAATCCGAATAGAATTTATTCCCTTCTATCGCAATTGACTTTATAACCGGTTTCTTCCTGAGCCAGCGCAGAAGAAAAGTCTCATCGGAAATCTGTCCGAGAGCAACCGCACTCAAGACCAGATTCACAAAAAGGAACGGGAATATCTTTCCGGAAATAGCCAAATCAAAAGTCCCAGTAAAAATTTAGCAACAGATGATAGAGATTTTCTTCATCCCGGCGACCTTCCATCAATAGAAATCGTTTCAGTCGATACTCAAAACCGACCTCTTGTCCGGCTACCCCGGAGATTGACGAACTGCCATAGACATAAAGATTGAGGTGCGTATAAAAACCCAGAGTCAAGCGCGTCCCCAGCGGATCGAATTTGTCCCCGTAAACCGGATCAATCTCGAAAGTCTCTACTCCCAGCGTTCTGGATCCAATCTGCCCCACCTGACTGCTCAGGAATCCAGAAATCCCTGACGTCAGCCGATCACTTACTCTCCCCGTTGTCGATAATCCATTGCTTCCTTCCTTCTTTCCATAATAATCGGTAAAAATCAACGGGATTATTTCCTCAGTGGAAAACTGCGGCGAACCCTGTCCCCCTTCGGCGGCGCCTATTATCGGCTCATCAAGGGTACCACTGATATGCACTCGCAGGTCATAATTTGACGAATTGGTTTCTGCGGTTCTCTCGGATGCGGCTCCCCTTATTTTAGTGGACGCATAAATATCAAGACGGGGGTTGGGGTATTCGATATCTTCATAGTTGATTGATCCTCCGGATTCTAATCGAAATGACCTGTCGGCAAGAAATCCCTTTCCTCTCAAGATTTCAAGCGAACCAATATATCGATATTTCCCTTTTTCTCTTATAAAGTTGAGTAATCCGGAAAATTCGGCGTCGATATCTTCATTCTTAACCCAGAGATTTGACGGCGCCTCCACATTGAGATTAAGATCCCATGTTTTGTCCCCCTGAAGTGACGTCAGCGCTATCCAGCCATCGCTCTCTTTGGAGAAATTCTCCCGATATAAGGCGCTCTTGATAGTCACGTCTCCATATACAGTAGGCGGAGTCTCTCCATAGACTTTAAGAGCGGCGTCAACCAGCGCAGAAATATCGCCAAGCTCATAAAGTACCGGAAATGAATTCAGCTTAATCTTGACACTATATTGAAGTGTGTCGATCGATTTGATGATAATTTCCCCTTGCCCGGTCACTGTACCTATCAGCTTTTTTCCACCCCAACAGACGGCTGACGCGCTCTCTATATAAATCGTCCGATTGGCCATCTTCATGTTTATATTCAAGCTGTCGAGCGGATATGTGAGATCATAGAGCTTAAGCGTTCCGCGCCTAAGCGATATCTCCCCATCAATTTTAGGCTGACGGGGAGTTCCAGTCAATTTGAATGCGGCCTTCAAATCGCCTTTAAGATTCTCAACTTCTTTAAGAAACAGACGAATCGCGTCGTGTCTGACATCGGCGGCTGTAATATTAATATTTTGCTCATTATCAAGCAGTCTATTTTCGGTTTGAGTGAAAGACAGATTTATGGGAAAAGTCCCGTTAGCAGTGTAATATCCGGTCTTGCTGTCGATAGTAATCGAATCAATCGAAACAACATTTTCAGAATACTCTAAGTTTGCATGAAGATCTCCCAGCACGAATTCATTATAGGTGAGTGAGCCTATGTTGCCCCGGAAATCGATGGCTGGAGAGGCGAATGTGCCTTTTAGGCGCATCTCTCCCGACATCAGGCCGGTCAAACCGTAATCGCCGGTAATTAATCTTACGATCGGCAATATATCAAGCTTATCCATGCTGATATCAAGCTCCATCGATTCGTTGTAGTTGATTCTTCCCGAACCCGTCAGATGTCCGATCGGCCTTAACAGGTGACATTGCAACAAATCATAGCCTGTAGAATCAATTCCTATCTCAATCAGAGAATCATTCTTGAACGAAAGCCCCATAATGTCAAGCGTCAGTGAATCAAGGGACAGTTTCTGAGGATATGATGCATAGTCCAGAGTTCCCGTACCTCCGGCCTGAAAATATTTACTATAGATAAACGAATCATCAATATAAATCCTTTCTGAATCGACCTGCATCTTAATCCTGATGGTATCATAAGGACGATTATATGCCTCCCCGCTATTCAGAAAAAGATCGACATCGCCTTGACGGCCATGGAGAAAATGTGCCATATGAAAATTTATGCCCGCCTGTGATGAATGGATATCATAAAGCCATAGTGAGTCGGAAGTCAGCTGGCCGGATATGTCGGGATTTGATATATCGCCGGTAATCTGGAAATCTAAATCTGCCCTCCCCCCCATTCGTTTAATGAATGTCTTACCATTAAAGGCGGAAAGGTCGTCGAACATGGTGGAACCCTCAACCTGAATCCCTCCAGAATACTCTATTTTGCCTGCCAATGTGAAAAGATTATCCTTGTACCTAACCAGAAATTCATCCTGAAGAGTCAAGCTGTCGGTCGTGACCGTCATATTCCCAATAGCGTCGGAAACATGGTAATTATCGAACGAGGATTCGCCAAGGTCGGCAAACAGGTCTATCGCCAATCCCTTTCCGCTGAATCCGCGACCGGTGAAGTCTATCTTCCCGTTTAAGTCCGAGGAATGGCCGTGGCTTATAACATTTTCCAGATTGAGATGCTCTATGTTTCCAATTAGATGATATTCAGGGGGACTCTGGGAGAAATTTACTTCTCCCTTTCCCGCAATTCGGCAGCCATGAAGTATCACTCCCTCAAGCGTTTCAAGCCGAAGTTTTCTGTCTGAATATTGAAAGGTCGCCTCCAGTGAATCAAGATACCGATCCTCAAACATGCCGGAAATTCTCAATTTCCCTTTGAACTTCTTGCCTGAGTATTCCACTGATCCAAAAGTGGATATGTCGCCTCTCAATATTGCGCCAAGATGTTCTGATGCTTCAGTCAGATTCAATTTTGCAGCCTCAATATTTACTTTCCAGGGACGCTCGTCATTCAAAATCATCTGACCGCTGATCTTCAAATCCGATGAATCCGTCAGAATCGCAAAATCCTGGCACATCAGATTTTCGCCCGTCAACGCGACCTTCCCCTTGGCCGCCCTTAATTTATATTTGTCTTCTGAAGCCTGATAACTGAGTGTATCAATATCAGCCGAAAGGGTCCCCTCACGGTTCTCGAGGCCGGTCCTTATAAAAATACCCCTGAAACTTAAAGTATCATTTGTGCCAGTTAAGCTCAAATCAATATTATTGAGCGTGAGTTTGCCGATGTCAAAAGCGATACTTCCGGTTTTCGCGGCAGAGCCTGGTGGGGCTTTCGGTATCAGCCATTTCCCGGCCGGAGATTTCTGAATATTTATCTGCGCTGAATCAACCAATATATTTTGAAATGAATATTTCCCATTATAGAGGTCCGAAAGTGAGTATCGGGCGGTTATCCGGGGGACAGATGCCATTTTGTAGTTGATTGTACCATCGTCGTAGATAACTGTCAGATTTGAGATAACCAGAAAAGAGCGGTAATCCCCGCCAATCTTTCCTATCTGTATTTGTAGCGGCAGATTCTCTTTTATTGTATCCCTGATTTTCTTGTTGACCAGATACTCGAGCACGCCGAACCTGAAGAATGCCAGATAAAGCCCAATAATGAGCGACGCGGCCACCCCAAATAGAATCAGCAAGATTTTATTTCTGAGCTTCATTTTTCTTTTCAATCTCTGAAATAATATTTTTGGCCATCCTGAATGCTTTAGAACCGGCTATAGGTTTGATATCTCCGTTCACTTTGTGAATCAAATCAATATCGACTCCGACATTCAGGCTTCCGACAATATGGGATAATAACTGCCTTTCCCGTTTATCGACAGTCAATGCCGCCACTTCGGCCAGCTCTCTTTCAATCTGTGTAATTCCCCTGCGACACAATACTTTGCCGTACCCTTCAATTACCATCCACCTGAATATCTCCGGCGAAATCTCCCTAAATCGTTTTTCCAGCAGATGATAATTTCTTCCATACACTATTTGGCACAAACCTCTCCCTTTATTAAACCAACGCTCCGACTCCTTCGCCGAATATTTCTTGATTTTGGCTTTGGTGCGTTCATCATTTCCGAAAACCTCGTTGAAAACGAGCGCGGCTTCAATCATCCGCGGAAAACCTAAGAATAGATAGCTTTGAAGAATAGTTTCATAAATCAGTTTGCGCTCTATTCCCTCTGCTTTTAGATAAAGCATGATGGCCCGTGTCAACTGATTATTACAGACCGCTATCGCCGCCGAAAGGATGCAAATTAATCTCACCTGCCGGTCGGAGTTAGAGAACGGCAAAGAATCAACGTATTCTCCGACTTCATCCGGTTTAAGCATAGATTTTATAATAATATTATTTCGACCCCTAGCCCAAGAATTGCTGTCGCAGGGTCACATCTCCGCCAAAGCGGAGCCGAGACCCCGCGAAACTTCTCAACTTACGATTGAGCGGGTCCAAAATGGCTTCTTGCAAGGGCGCATTGCCATACGCCCCCTTGCTCTGAGGTTTTCACTTCAGCAACATCATCAAAACGGCAAATCATCCGCTTCCGCGCCTATATCCCCGACCGGAGGCTCTGGAGCATCGCCTGTCGGCGTCTCCTTCTCCGCTCCCCCCTTGGCGCCGAGGAACTGCATCCTCTGTCCAACCACTTCCGTGATATATCTCTTGTTGCCATCCTTATCATCCCAGCTCCTGGTCTGAATCCTCCCCTCGATATAAACTTGCCGCCCTTTCGCCAGATATTCCTTCGCCAGTTCTGCTTGCCTTCCCCAAAGGACAATATTATGCCATTCAGTCTTATCCTGCATAATCCCTTCCTTATCCCGCCATTTCTCCGATGTGGCAAGCGAAAACGACGCCACCGCCTGCCCACCGGGGGTATAGCGGAGATCGGGGTCTTTTCCCAGATTTCCTATTAAAATGACTTTGTTTACACCGGCCATAATCCACCTTTCCTTTTGCAATAGATTGTGCCGCTTAATATAAAACGGAGATTCGGGGCTGTCAATTCGAAAGGCGCTAATATCTTTTTTGCTTGTTGAGCATCCAATGTAGTATTATTTTGAGACCGATTTTTTGCGAGGTAAGATTATGAATATGCCCAATCTGGATACGCTGGATATTGCCTTAATTCTCGAGAGGTTTCTAACCGGAAAATTGAGAGAATCCGGGCTCAAAGGATTTGTAATTGGCTTGTCTGGCGGGATTGATTCCTCGCTGTCTGCCGCTATTGCCGCCAAAGCGGTCGGAGCGGACAGAGTCTATGGCCTTATCATGCCATATTCTCGCTCGTCCGAAAGTTCAGAAAAAGACGCTCTCGAATTCGCCGCCCAATTCGGTATCAGGATTGAAAAAATCGATATTTCCCCCATGATTGATGCTTATTTCCCCGATATGAGCGCAATCGACCCAATACGCGGGGGCAATAAGATGGCACGAGAGCGGATGTCGATTCTATTTGATAAGGCTTTCGAACGCAAAGCTCTTGTGCTGGGAACTTCCAACCGCACCGAGATCTGCCTCGGTTACGGCACTTGGTATGGCGATATCGCTTGCTCGGTGAATCCAATAGGTATGCTATATAAAACCGATGTCCGGCGTTTGGCTCAGCATTATGGGATAGCAATGGCAATCATAGAAAAAACTCCAACCGCCGATCTTTGGCCGGGTCAGACCGATGAGGATGAATTAGGCCTCGAATACGAAAAGGTCGATCGCCTTCTGCAGATGATGATCGATAACGGTATAACTGATAGAAACAAATTAAATGGCGCCGGCTTTGAAGACCACTTCATTGATCGAGCCGTTTCACTGCTGAATGGATCGTATTTCAAGCGGCATCTTGCAGAAGGCGCTGATACTGGGCTGAAGCCAATCCCCGACAAAATAACGATTGTATGATTTAGATGACTGACAAAGACTCATCGACAGGCAAACTTTTTCTGGTGCCGACCCCCATCGGCAATCTCGGCGATATTACTCAGCGCGCGATTGATACATTAAAAATTTCAGAGCTTGTCGCCTGTGAAGACACAAGAGTCACCGGGAAATTACTATCTCTTCTCGGAATAAAAAAGAGAATGGTCAGCTATCATGATTTTAACGAGCAGGCGCGCTTGCCGTTACTCATAGAAGTATTACAAGGGGGCGGAAATGTCTCAGTTGTCACCGATGCCGGTTCGCCCGGGCTTTCCGATCCGGCCTTTAGAATAATTCGAGCCGCCATAAATAATAACATCGCCGTCTCCCCTCTCCCCGGAGCCAATGCTCTTATTCCAGCATTGACAGGCTCCGGACTGCCGCTCGACAGATTTTTCTTTGAGGGTTTCTTGCCGAACAAATCAGGCGCTCGAAAGAATCGTTTGGAAAAACTAAAAGGTCTCGAACATACCCTTATTTTCTATGAATCCCCTTTTCGCGTCGAAAAAACTGTCTCCGACATGCTTGAAGTCTTGGGGGATCGCTCCGCCTGTCTGGCCCGCGAGATTTCCAAAATCTACGAGGAATTCATACGCGGTCATCTTTCAGAAATTCTCGCTGTCATAAATTCAAGAAATATCAAAGGAGAAATAGTCCTTGTTGTGGCAGGCTCTGAGAAATTGAAGAAAGGGCGTTATGACTAAAGGCCGAATCTACCCCTTTGACGTCATAATCTATTTCTATATCATTTTGCTCTCCGCTCTAATTCTGATCTTTGGCCGTCCTCTTGAAATGTACTATGAGCCACTGGTCGTGAATTTTGGGATGCTAATCATTGTATCCTTAATTGTTAAACTTATCCGCGATCCCAAGAATAGGATTCTGCTTCTTATCCGATTCTTTTATCCGGCCCTCCTCTTCACTATTTTTTATGAACAAACCGGCGGCTTGATGAAACTCTTCTTCTCCAATTTCTTTGACAGTCAACTCGTTGCTTTTGAGGCCAGAATCCTCGGCATAGAACCAACCCTGTGGCTCGACCGCCATCTGATTAGAACCTGGATCACCGAAATCCTAAGCTTTTCATATTTCTCATATTATTTCCTACTGCCGATTTTTCTGCTTCCCATGTTCTTCCTGAAAAAATATTATGAAATCAGGCAGGCCCTGACTGCGATCTGCCTGACCTTTTTTGCTTCATATATTCTATTTTATCTTTACCCGATTGAAGGTCCCCGCTATCATTTTGCCGGACAGTATATGAATGAAATCAGCGGGCCTATTTTCAGACCGATGGTCAATTTTATGATTGAGGGCGGAGCCATACATGGGGGCTGTATGCCATCATCGCATGTCGCAGTCGCGCTGGTTATTCTGGTTTACTCACTAAAATATATCCGGCCCCTTGGCCTTACTCTATTACCCATAACTATCGGACTCGCCTTTGGAACTATCTATGGAAGATTTCATTATATCTCCGATGTGGCGGTCGGAGCGGCCATAGGAACGGTGATGATTATCTTAACCTTGAAATATTATTCAAAATTTGACCAAAAAATAGATTTTCCGGAGGCGGAAGAGAAACGGACGGTGACTTTTGTATCCTGAATTTTTTAGAATCGGTCCGATCGCCATTCGAGGATACGGCCTGATGCTGACCATTTCCTTTTTACTGGGAGTTTTCTATGTCTACCGGGCATCCAAAAAAAGGAAGATCGATTTTAACCTACTCCTTTCGATTTCCTATATCATGATTTTTGGGGGCGTCGCCGGCGCCAGGCTTTTTTATGTACTTTTCCATCTGGAGGAATTTAGCGGCAACTGGTCTTCCGCAATCAACCCTTTTCACTCCGGCGAATTCGGAATTCAGGGATTAAACCTCTATGGCGGCATATTGACAGCTGTTATATTATCTTATTTGTATATCCGGTCCAAACGCCTTTCGGTTCTACAGATTTTCGACCTCTTTGCCCCCACGGTTGGTCTGGGATTGATATTTACAAGAGTCGGTTGCTTTCTCAATGGCTGTTGTTTTGGGACGCCGACTGGCCTCCCCTGGGGAGTCTCCTTTCCCCCCAATTCTATCCCGTCCTACGTCTTTGGCGCCGAGCATCTGCACCCCGCCCAACTGTATAGCTCCCTATACGGACTAATCCTCTTTCTGGTCCTCCACTGGAGATCAAAGCATAAATCGTTTGATGGACAAGTCGTATCTCTGCTTTTCATAATTGAAGCTACCTTTCGTTATCTTATTGAATATGTTAGATATTACGAGAATGACATGAAGTTATCCTTTATGGGAATAGGGGCGACTTATAATCAGGTTATCTCTGTATTGCTCTTTCTTACTGGCCTGGCCATTTATATCATTCAGTGCCGCAAGAATCCCAAATCTCAGCCTTCGAATAATAAATGAAATCTAATCGCTTCGGCGATCTCTATGCCCTGACCTGTGCCATCGCCTGCGGGCTGGCCAATATTCCAGAGAAAATTGCGCTGGACAAATTGTCTCCCGAAATCCTGAATTTCTATCTTTTTGTCTTTGCCTGGATTTTTTCCTCGGCCTCGCTTGCCAGTCGAGAGAAACGCAAAGAAATTTCGTCGCCGAATCCCAAATTTCTTGCGCTGATCTTCTTTCTCGCAATAGCTTTCGCCATCGCCTTATCGTTCGGCATGACCGCCCTTAAAATAATGCAACCGGCGACAGTTTCCTTCCTTTCGAGATTCGAGGTAGTTTTTACCGTGGCTTTGGCATATATGGTTTTGAAAGAGAAGCTTTCTCCGGTGGAAATTTTGGGCGGGCTGGTGGCGTTGGCGGGACTCTTTATTCTTAAGTACAGGACAAACATCGTGATTTCTCAAGGCGCCACCCTGATGGTACTATCTGCTCTTTTTTTTGCATCATCTGAGATAATTATTAAGAAAAATATAGCCAGAATAGGTACAGCGAGCTTCCTTTTTTACCGCAATCTATTCCTCATTCCAATACTATTTGGCATTCTGCTTGTCAAGGGCCAAGCTCTTTTCCTGCCGGATATTAGAACTCTCTTGCTGATAGCCTCTGCCGCCCTCTTGGCGCCAGTTATCGGGCGCGCCACTTATCAGATGGCCATGAAAAGAATCGACATCTCACGAGCCGCCCTAATCTCACAATCGACCCCAATTTTCACCGCCATTTTCGCCTTCGTCATTTTGCGCTCTTTCCCATCTCCAATCGAATGGGCGGGCGGCGGAATGATAATCATAGGCGTCGTAATTGTGAAATTGACAGAGGGGAAATTGTAGGGCGAAATCCCGATGCTTTTCAGGGAGCTTCGAAATCCGCCAAACCAAAATCAATGCACTTCAAGCATCCGCTCAAGCGCGATAAGAGCATATTTCTTGGTCTCTTCAGGAACCGTCACCGGTCCCAAATCCATGAAATGCTCCATGCTGTACGCCAGATCGTTTAGCGTCGTACGGTACATGTTCGCGCATACTGGGCAAGTCTGACCCGATAATTCAAATATCTTCATTTCCGGATGATAGACTGCCAGCCTATTTATCAGATTTATCTCTGTCCCAATGGCAATTATAGAACCGGGCGGCTGGGATTCGACATACTTAACTATGAAGCTGGTTGACCCGACTGCATCGGCCCGCGATACCACTTCAGGTGGGCACTCCGGATGAACCACTATTTTCGCCCCCGGATATTTGTCGCGAACTTCATTCACATGTTCGGCTCTGAAATTCGTATGAACATGACAATGGCCTTTCCACAGGATAACTTTTGCCCGGTTCAATTGCTCTTCGGTTAATCCCCCCATCTCACGGGAAAAGTCCCATATAACCATATCTTCCGATTTCAGACCGAATTTGATCCCTGTATTATATCCCAAATGCTGGTCAGGGAAGAAGAATAGCTTCTCCCTTCGCTCAAACCCGTATTTGTAAGCGGCATCGGCATTAGACGACGTACAGATTAGCCCCCCAAATTTGCCGCAAAAAGCTTTCAATCCCGCCGCGGAGTTCATATATGAAATAGGCATGATTCTGTCTTCGCCCCCGAAATTCTTTAGTACTTCCCATGCCTCGAAAACATCAGCCATCTCCGCCATATCCGCCATCGGACATCCCGCAAGCGGGTTGGGAAGATAAACTTTCTGATGATCTTTAGAAAGAATATCCGCCGCTTCGGCCATGAAATGCACGCCGCAGAAAAATATATATTCCACATCGCCGCGTGAAGCCGCAATTTTTGAGAGCCCGTAGGAATCCCCTACCGCGTCTCCCAATTCCACTATCTCAATCCGCTGATAATGATGGGTCAGAATAATAGAGCGCTTTCCAAGTCGCTCCTTGGCCGCCGTTATTCGCCCCTGAAGATCCGCATTTTGGGCTTCCCGATATTCCTTTGGTAATGCGTAAAACATCTATCTATCCAACAAAATAACATTCAACCGATATACGATTCATATTTGCAAAAAGGCAGGTGAGAAAATAGAGGTCAGGCGCCGAATCCACCCCCACGGTCGTAAATAACATCCTGATATTCTTGCCTCGATATACCCGCCGCTTTATACTCCATTTATTTCTTCCAGCGCCTTAAATGCCTTCTCATTATCCGGCAAATTCTTCAACCCTACATTCTCGATATATCGGATAATACCCTCTTTATCGATGATGAATATTACCCTTTCACAATAACCGGAATCTGTCAATACCCCGTATCGTTTAGAGACTTTCCCATGAGGCCAATAATCAGAGAGAATTGGGAACGAAATTCCCCCAAGCGTTTTCTGCCAGGCTTGATGGCAGGGAATCGAGTCAACCGATATACTCAGAACCTGAGTTTCCAGCTTATCGAACCGCTCTGAATCTCGTTCGTAAGCCGGCATCTGATTGGTTCAGACTGGAGTCCAATCCATCGGATAGAAAGCGAGAAGAACATTTTTTTTGCCCCGAAAATCCAATAACCTGACCTTCCCGCCAATATGTGAAGGAAGCGCGAAATCGGGGGCTTTCTTTCCCACTCTCAAATTTGCATCAAATATATTCAGCATGAGTGACTACTCCGCTATTCATTGCTTTTCGAAAATCTGTCCGACGGCGCCCCGCATATAGGGCAGTTTTCCGGAGGGGAATCATCCGTATGGACATACCCGCAGACCGAACATACCCATTCCATATTCGCTCCTATTCTGTCCTAATATTCCATGTGAGAGCTGCCATCCGTGGAGAACCAGAAATAATTCCCGGTCAATGCCTCTCTCTCCGCCTTCAATATTTCATAGTGACTGTTTTCTTCTTCTGACAACTGATGTAGAATATCTTTAAATTCCTTGTCGTCAACGACTGCTTGTCCCTCCTTATAAAAATTGGTCGCGGCCAGTTCTGCTTCAATCGCCAGATTAATATATTCCATTTCCGATTTAAGCTTCTTCAACTTCCCCTTTTCAAATACCTTATCCAGCGGCCCAATCCCTTTTTCCGGCAAGTCGACCGGTTCTCCGCCGACATGCTTGCGATATAAATTAGTAAGAATGGCCTTGTGTCGCTTTTCATCGTCACGGAGATGCTCCAATCTTAATTTAACGTCAACCTTAGAGGCCTTTTCCGCAAGCAGACCATAAAACATATATCCATCTTCTTCCCCTTTAATACCCGCCTTGATAAGCGTCCCCTTATCGCGAAAGATTTCTTTATTCATTCAATTGCTCCTATAATTGGAAATACATAATCCTACTTCTTCCCTTTCAACATCTCCAGTTCCTTTTTCAATTTCTGTAGGTGGTTAATATCCTTCTTGTGCTGAGCCTTGTTAAACAGCTCTCCGAAATGATCTTTATCTAACTTCTTTTCCAATTCTCTGATCTCTTTTTCCAACTGGCTCTTTTTATCCATAATCTCATCCTCCTTTTTTACCGCTGTCAGCAATATAATTAATAGCTCGCTGAAGTCTATGCAATACTTCTGTCTTTCCCAGCGTTTCAAGTATATCATATAGACCTGGACCAACAGAAATTCCCGATACCGCCAGCCTGGTGGGATGAATAATAATTCCCTTCTTTATACCGAGTTCTGCCGCAAGGCCATTAAGAGCCGTTTCAAGATTCTCCTTTGTAAAATCATCTATCGGGGAAAATTTCTCAGAAAGCTTCAGCAAAATACTGGCCGCCTCTGGAGTGAAAGCCTTACTCGCGGCCTCCGGATCATATTTGTACTCCGAATGGAAAAAATATTCGCCCAAAGAAACAAAATCTGTCATCCGCCGACAACGTTCTTTCAGCAGGGCGACAATCTTCAACAGATAACTCCAACGGGTTTCCAACCAGTATTTGGTCGTAAATCCGGCGGCCACATAAAGCGGCGCCACCATCTCAGCCAGCCTATGATCCGGATATCCCTTGATATAAAGCTTGTTAATGGCCAGTAGCTTTTCCTCGTTAAAAATTGGATTGGCCGGATTGACATTTTTCAAAACAAATAAGTCAATCAATTCTTCGCGCCGGAGGAATTCCCTATCATCTTTCGGCGACCAACCTAAGAGACACAGAAAATTGAAAAGCGCCTCCGGTAAAATCCCTTCCTTTCCGTACTCTGCGACATCCTTATCTCCCAGCCGCTTGGAAACCTTTTTCCTGTCAGGACGAAGAATTAATGGGACATGCGCAAATTTCGGCGGTTCGATGCCTAAAGCGCGATAAATATGAATCTGCTTAAAAGTATTGCTGACATGGTCATTTCCTCGAATAACATGGGTAATTCCCATTTCATGATCATCGACAACTACCGCCATATTATAAACTGCGCTTCCATCGCCGCGGCTGATAACCAAATCCTCTATTTCAGCGTTCTCTCTGGTAATTGATCCGAGTACAAGGTCGTCATAACTGGTGACTCCGTCAGGTATCTTCAACCTAATAGCGAAAGGCGTTTTCTTGTCCAATAATACTGCGATTTCACTTTCCGATCTGCGCAGGCACTTGCGATCATACTTGGGAGCCCTCTTCTCAGCCATAGCAGTCTCCCTTTCTCTGGCCAGCTCTTCGGGAGTGCAGAAACACCGATAGCCATGGCCGCTATCAAGCAATTTTGCTATATAAGGCTTATATCTTTCGGTTCTTTCTGATTGATAATACGGCCCCTCATCCCAATCAACTCCAAGCCATTTTAATGCGTCGAGAATCGGCTGGACAAGACTTGCATCAGACCGATTCTTATCGGTATCTTCAATTCTCAGAACAAATTTGCCTTTTTTTTGCCTTGCATATAACCAATTAAATATCGCTGTTCGCGCTGTCCCGACATGAAGATACCCTGACGGCGACGGCGCAATTCTGACTCTGATCTCATCTGATGTCATAAAATGCCTTTAATCCTTGTCAAAAATCAACTGCTCGGCTATCCCTGTTCTGAGTTGTCCGGGGGAGGAACCATGTCCGGCGGCAATGGCTGAATCGGCGGCGGGGGAGGCGGCGGAACCGGAGGCTGATGCGATGACGATACATAATATCCGGGTGTCTGTGCCATCTGCGCTGACGAAGATACAACCGGCTGAAGTACAATTTGATTTAGCTCTATCTCAATTCCACCGATCGCCTTCGTTACCATATTGTATATAAAGGCCAGAATCAGCGCCGCAATCGTATTTATGAAAGCTCCCCCAAATCCGAAAATGAATGGATACAATATGAGCAACAATCCGACAGAAGGCATCCCTTCCTGGAACATTGGCATCCCCCCAAGCCCGCTAAAATTGCTTGCCAATGAAAAAATGACCCCGATGAATAATGCGAAGAATATCCCCATGACAAATCCAAATATCAGATTTATCACAAAAGATATCTTGAGCAGTGGCCAATAGCTTATCGATTTTAACTCAAACTTCATGATTTCCCTCTCTATTTGAGTTTATTATTCCGTCAGCGCTACTTCCTAATAATAAACCGCGCATCAACTGCTTTTGATTTCCCTTTGGCCGGGCAGGCCATAAAGGGATTTATGTCTATTTCTGAGAATTCATCAAAATCGGTTATAAGCTGTGATAATCGCAGAAGAGATTCCTTCAGCGTATTCATATCTACCGGCTCGGCTCCTCTGAAACCGGTCAGAAGAGGATAAGATTTAAGGCTCTTCATCATCTCATCTACGTTATTGTCGGTCAACGGGTGAATCCGGAAAGCAACATCCTTCAAAATCTCCACATAAATACCTCCGAGGCCGAACATAATCAGCGGTCCGAATGATGGATCCGTTGTCATCCCTATAACCGTCTCAACTCCCCCGTCCACCATTTCCTGTATAACGACCGAATACTTTTCATCCTTCTTGAAAGGCTGAATTTTTTTCTTTAGATTATTGAAGGCCTCCCGTACTTCTTTGGCCGTGCGCAGATCAATGGCGACGCCTCCAAATTCAGTCTTGTGCAAGATTGGCGGCGTATTGATTTTTAGAACCACCGGGTATCCAGTCTTTTCCGCAATCGCCACCGCTTCTTTTTCTGAATATGCGATCTCATATAGGCCCGCCGGAATACCATAGGCATCCAGAATCTCAAGAGCGTCACGACCGACAATCGCCCTTTCTCCCGTTACGTTTGCCCTATCTATAATTTCCTGTACTCTCTTTTTATCAATCTTAAACGTTTTGATCTGTCCCCTCTGCCTCTCTAACCAGCGGCGATACTCATCAATCAGCGAAAGCGTCTTGGCCACCGCCTCGGGGAAAATATATACCGGCACACCATGCTCTTTTAAGCGCTCAACCGCAGCGGAACTCTCACCCGCCCCCATAAAACAGGCATAAACAGGCTTGGCGCTTCCTTTGATCCCCTCCAAAATCGAATTGGCCACTTCCATTTGATTGATTGTCACCGGCGGAACAAATATAGTAAATATAGAATCAAAATCCTTGTCATTCTTGACCACACCCAACGCCTTCTTAAAAGCCTCGCCGCCTGCGCCCGCCACCAGATCCAAAGGATTATTTACCTCACCCTGACCGGTCAGCGCCTTTTTAAGTTTCGTCTTTGTTTCTCCGGTGTACGGCGCTACCTCCATCCCCAGTCCAACCAGCGCATCAGTCGCCAGAAGTCCCGGCCCGCCGGCATTACTGATTATTGCAACCCTTTTTCCTTTCGGAATCGGTTGATTTGCCAGCGCCGCGGCCACGTCAAAAAGCTCCTCTATCGAGGATACCCGCATCACGCCACACTGATCAAAAAGTGCATCCACCCCAACATCAAGCTCCGCTAACGCCCCGGTATGCGATGAGGCCGCCGCCGCCCCCTGACGCGTCCTTCCCGATTTCACCGCCACAATCGGCTTCTTGCGGGATATCTCGCGGGCGATTCTTGTGAAATGGCGCGGGTTGCCGAAATTCTCGAGATAGAGCAGGATTATATCAGTCTGAGGATCATTCTTCCAGAATTCCAGAATATCATTAGCAGAAATATCAGCTTTGTTTCCGATTGAAACCACCATAGAAAATCCAAGCCCCAGATCACGAGCATGAATCATAATCGCCTCGCCCAACGCGCCCGATTGGGATATAAATCCCACTTTCCCTTGCAAAGCCCGCGTCTTTCCGAAAGTGCAATTCAGACTATAATCCGGATCGGTATTGACAACGCCAAAACAATTCGGGCCGATCATCCTCATCCCATATTGACTAATAACCTCCATCAACTGCTTTTCCAGTTCAACCCCTCTTCCGCCAGATTCCCTGAAACCGGCAGAAATCACTACCAGCCCCTTCACCCCTTTTTGTCCGCACTGTTCGGCGACCAGCGGAACCACCTCACGAGGCACCGCCACGACCGCCATATCAACTGCATCAGGGACATCCAGAATGGTCGAGTAGCATTTTATCGAATGAATAACGCTCGCCTTTGGGTTGACCGGGAACACTTTTCCGTTGAACTCGTTGAGTATGATATTATGCAGAATCTCTCTTCCGATCGTCCCCTTTTGTGTCGATGCCCCAATTACCGCCACTGACTTCGGCCTAAAGATATATTCCAAATTCTTCATTTATAACCTTTCCGTCAATAGCCGGATTTCCAACCAAATCCCCGACTATTTTATCTCTTATCACTCTGTGAAACAACCGTTTATTGCAGAGAATGTCAAGAATAATTTGGCGACTCCGCGCTTTGAATCCTGTCGATCAGTTAATCAAAAAATACTTCACGAAATCGCTTTTCAAGTTGCGCTGGATCTTAGCTCCCTGCCTCATTCGGGATGTAACCCAACACAAGACACAAGAAATCCTTATGCCTGGGAAATCAATCCTTAAAATCGACCTTCTTATAATCCACGACCGGCAGTTTCCCCCAGTGAAGCTTTTTCCGCAGGATATCATAGAAGGAATTCTCGCTAAATCGGATTAATTTGGCGATATGGTCGGCACGCGAAACCTTAATCGATCCGGTCGGACAGAATTTGGTCGCCACCTGACCGTCAATGGTCAGCATAGCATTCCCGTGCTCGGAGCGCACTTTAATTTCCAAAATGCTGTCCGGAGGAAATATCATCGGTCTTGTAGTCAGAGAAAAAGGCGATATCGGCGAGACTATAAACGCCTGCATTGTCGGGTCGAGAATTGGGCCGCCAACCGCAAGCGAGTAAGCGGTCGAGCCGGTCGGTGTGGAGATGACCAGACCGTCGGCAGTATAGGAACAGATATATTCGTCGTTGGCATATAAACTCAAGTTAATTACGCGGCTGACATTACCCTTATCGACTACGACATCATTAAGGGCATAAGGATACTCCAGAGCCGATTCACCCATCACCTCGGTTTTTAATACCAGCCGTTCCTCAATACGGTAGTCATTTCCGACCACCCGATTGAGCGCGGACTCAAGTTTATCAGCAGTCAACTGCGTCAAGAACCCAAGCGATCCGAGATTGATTCCCAATATCGGTCTCGAATGTCCCGCGAGAGCTCTGACCGAGGCCAGAATAGTTCCGTCGCCTCCCATCGAAATGACTACATCCGAAAATTTCCATATCTCATTGCGCGGGCAGACTCGGACATCAAGTTTCACCTGCGAGATAATGTCATCACAGAGGTATACTTCATGATTATGCTTTTTGCACCACTCTGCCGCGGTGATAACGGCATCGCCGGCGTCGGGGCGCAGGAAATTTACGATTATGCCAAAACGCATATTATTTTATGAATGGTTTTCCGTTAGTCCCATTTATAGCCTCAATCCCGCCTGCCGGCCGATCTATCGACATCGCGGGTTTGCGATAATCAGATTTTCTGAAAGTCAATATCTGCAGGAATGTCCGATGGGCGCCGTTAAGCCATCGGACATAGTCCACCAGAGCATCCGTATTCAGGCCAATTTCACTGAGTATCAGCGCTCTTTCCCCCTGCTCTATAAATCTATCCGGAATAGCGAAGGGCTGGAATTTCCCCTTAAATCCGATCTCGCTAAGATGACTGCCAATCGCCTGTCCCAATCCGCCGCTGACGCTATTTTCTTCCATCACAATAATATTTCTATACGCATCAGTACAGCTGTCAAGGAAATCCGTATCAAGCGGTTTGATAAACCGGGCATTCACAATAGTAAGTTCCTTTTCATCCTTGAGAATATCGTAGGCGTTCAAGGCAGTTTCAACCATCGTACCGGTGGCGATTACCAGAGTATCTCCGCCAGCGTGGATTCTCTCCCATTTGCCCCATTCAATATTCTCGACAGTATTGCTCATCGGATTCGGGATCGCCGCACGGGGATATCTTATGGCGCATGGCCCATCTAATTCCTTTTCAGATAGAAGGGTCAACATGGAACGGAATTCATCGCCGTCCTTCGGAGCCATGATAGAAATATTTGGAATAGCCGAAAGATATGACAGGTCAAAGCAACCATGATGCGTTGGGCCATCTTCGCCGACCAATCCGGCGCGATCAATACAAAAAACCACCGGAAGCTTCTGGAGAGCGATATCATGAATAATCTGATCATAGGCTCTCTGCAGAAAGGTCGAATAGATCGCTACAAATGGCTTTGCGCCACCGGCCGCCAGTCCTGCGGCGAAGCATGATGCATGACCCTCGGCAATGCCAACATCATAGAATCTGTCCGGGAACTTCGCCGCGAATTTGGAAAGACCTGTCCCCGTGGTCATGGCCGCAGTTATGGCAATGATATTCTTATTATTCTCAGCGAGCTCAACCATTGTCTCGCCAAATACGCTCGTGTACGATGGAAGACCCGGAGTAAGATGAGCCACGCCGGTTATCTTGTCAAAGGAGCCCACACCATGAAACTTCATCGCGTCTGCTTCGGCGGGCGCATACCCTTTCCCCTTAACCGTGACGATATGAAGCATTTTCGGACCGGCAATATCCTTGATTTGTTTTATGGTTTTTATCAGGAGCGGAAGGTTATGGCCATCAATCGGCCCAAAATACCGAAAACCGAGTTTATCAAAAAGAAAACCAGGCACAAATAACCCTTTGATAGAATCTTCAATATCGGAAACCATAGCGCGGATTTTATCCCGCCGTTTGAAACGTCCGGTCAGTTCCCATATCTCATTTCTGATTTTGTTGAAACGCTGATCGGCCATGATATTGGTGAGATATTTGGAAATGGCCCCGACATTATTGGAAATTGACATCTTATTATCGTTCAAAATGACAAGCAAATTTTTCTTCGATGCCCCCGCATTATTTAAACCTTCATACGCCAGCCCACCGGTCAAGGCCCCATCGCCGACAACCGCAATTATCTTGTGATTTTGCCCCTGCGCATCTCTTGCGGCCGCCAAACCAAGAGCCGCGGAAATAGATGTGGACGCATGACCGGCGCCAAACGGGTCAGCCGGCGACTCATCCCGTTTCGGAAAACCGGCAATACCACCGAATTGCCTGAGAGTTTTAATCGAGTCTCTCCGGCCGCTCAGCATTTTATGGGCATAGCATTGATGTCCGACATCCCAGACTATTTTATCCGTTGGAATATCGAAACAGTAATGGAGAGCCAGCGTCAATTCGATCGCTCCCAGATTTGATGACAGATGCCCCCCATTCTGAGCTACTATTGAGATTATCTCCTGCCGGATTTCCTGAGCCAATTCCTTGAGCTGGTCTTCGGTCAGAGATTTTAGATCGGATGATGAATTTATCTTTTCCAGCAGGCTCATTTAATTCAATATTCCCTATGTCCAATATAACGAGCGATTGACCTGAAATGATTGTTTCTTAAGGAAAATCCTTCACTTATAACAATCGCTTCGCCAATTAATCGGTCGGCATCAATGCGCGCCTGTTCCATTCCTGCAACTCCCGGGTAAGTAGCTTTATTGTTTCTACAATCGGAACCTACTTTCTTGCCCAATCTTTTCTCGTCGCCTTCAATGTCAAGGATATCATCAATAATTTGAAAGGCCAACCCAATTTTTTCGCCATATAAAGATAAACTTCTCAATTCGTCGCTATCTACTCCGGCTAAGATGGCTCCAATACGCACCGCCGCTCTAATCAATGCCCCCGTTTTGTGAGAATGAATGAATCTCACCTGCTCAACATTGACACTCATTCCTTCCGCTTCCACATCAGCCATCTGCCCCCCCAGCATCCCAAATGTTCCAATCGCATCCGCCAATTCTTTCACGGCCTCCGCCGAACCGGATTGCGCTATTAAACTAAATGCAAGATCGTGTAGCGCATCCCCTGCAAGCACTGCCGTGGCCTCGTCAAATTTCTTATGAAGGGTTGGCATTCCCCGCCGGAGATCATCATCATCCATGCATGGAAGGTCGTCATGAATCAGCGAATAAGTATGAATAAATTCCACCGCACAGGCGGCAGGATTGATTATATCTCCGTCAGCGCCGCCAAATGATTCATAAGCGGTCATGGTTAGTACCGGACGCAACCTTTTGCCGCCGGCCAGCGCCGAATAGCGCATTGCCTTGTGGAGAGCATACGGGTAAGTATCTTCAGAAGGAAGATATCTATCGAGAAGCAGATCAACCAGCCGTCTCTTGCCTTCAATATAAGCAATACCGGTTTCCATTTCAACGGCCATTTTATTGATTCTCACCGCCTTTATGCTCGTCGATCGGGACTTCCGCAAGCTTACCATTCATTTCTTTCAAAATCGTAATTTTTTTCTCGGCCTCGGTCAGCATTTTGGCGCAGAAAGCGGCAATCTCCATTCCTTCTGTGTAAAATTCAATTGACTCTTCCAATGTAACTTCGCCCGACTCCAGCTTGTCCGTAATCTCTTCAAGTCGAGAAAGAGCAGATTCAAAATCCTTATTATTCTTTTTTGATGTCATTTCATTTCTTTATTATTACTGGTACTCTCGACTCGGGCTAAAAGAGAGCCATCACTCAGCAATGCTTCTATCATATCATCCTTACTAATAGCTGAAATCGACTTGACTGTCAACCCTGCGGGGAAGCTTTTGACTACTGCATAACCCCGTTTCAAAATGGCCAGCGGTGAAAGCGACTCCAGTCGAGACAAAGCCAAAGATAATCCATTTTTCTGTTTTTCAAACAGGATTTTTCCCACTGTCGCAAATCGCCTTTCCAGATTATCAAGATACTGAACCCTACTCAGGATAATGTTTTCCGGACACCTGAATATAGGCCGGCTGATGAGCAGATTCAGTTCCCCCTTTTTAACTTCAAGCAAAGACGAAAACCCGTGACTGAGCCTTTCAAGATACTCATGCAATCCGCTTATATAAGCCTGCTTATCCCATATTACTAATTCTGCGGCGGCCGATGGTGTCGGCGCCCTCAAATCAGATGCGAGGTCGGACAAAGTAGTATCTACTTCATGACCAATCCCCGTCGCAATCGGTTTGCGGGAGCCAGCGATTGCCCTCACAAGAGCCTCTTCATTGAAAACCCAAAGGTCCTCCAACGAACCGCCTCCTCTGCCGGCGATTATAACATCAATATCTTCTCTTTGATTAAAATAATCTATTCCGGCAATTATTGATAATTCTGCCCCTTTTCCCTGTACTTGCGCTGGATAAAGAATGAGCTGGACCAGATCATTTCTGCGTCGGGCAATCTGGATTATATCACGAATGGCGGCGCCGGTCGGAGAAGTGATTATTCCGACTTTCATCGGATATAGTGGAATCGGCTTTTTTCGGGATAAGTCAAAGAGACCCTCCGCCGAAAGTTTCTCATAAAGCTGGCGAAATGCTATTTCAAGCTCGCCGACTCCAACCGGTATTAGCTTTTTCACATTTAGCTGGTAATTTCCTCCTTTTTCGTACAGCGAAATATCCCCGAAGGCGCGAACCTTCATTCCGTCTTCAGGCTCAAATTTCAGATATTGACCGACCGATCGCCATATTGTCAGCTTGATTGTAGCATTCTCATCTTTCAGCGAGAGATACCGATGCCCGGACGAATGATGAATATAATTTGATATTTCCCCCTCAACCCAAATTGAAGGAAATGATTCCTCAAGCGTATATTTGATCAGGCGGGTTAAAGCCGTTACGGTATAGATTTTCTCATCCGGCGACTGCATAATAATAAATTATGCTATCTGAGCTAAATTGCAATGGCAAAAAATGCTTCTTAATGATAGGCCTGATATATCTTTTGGGCAATGTTTTTCGGAATCCCTTTGACCCCCAATAAATCCTCAAGGGCTGCTTCCCTTATTCTTTTGACAGAGCCGAAATGCTTAAGAAGCAGTTCCCTTCGCCCTGGGCCGATTCCGTCCAGTTTATCCAGAGAAGATTGAATAGTCCGTTTGGTTCTAACTTTCCGATTATATTCGACCGCAAAGTGATGCGCTTCATCTCGAACTCTCTTGAGTAACCGCAACCCCGATGATGATTTCGGCAGACTCAATGGTTCGTTATGATCAGGCAAGTAGATCTCTTCAAATTTTTTTGCCAGCCCGATTATGTTCTGCATTTCGAATCCAAGCGACTTTATCTCCGATAACGCCGATGATAATTGCCCCTTTCCCCCATCGACTACCAGAAGGTCCGGCGGTGCACAATTTTCCTTCTTGATGCGGAAAAAATATCGCCCGACCACTTCACGTATCATGGCGAAATCATCCTGCCCAACCACTTGCCTAATTCTGAAATGCCGATACTGAGATTTCTTCGGTTTCCCATTTTCGAAATAAACCAACGAGCCAACCGCATCGGTTTCGCCGGTATTCGATATATCCACGCAAGCGACTGTCCGAGGCATTTTCTCCAAATGAAGCTCGGCCTTCAGAGATTGCACCGCATGAATAGTCCGTTCCTTGTATCCCTTTTTTTGAATCAGCAATTCATCGAGAAGAAGCCGTGCGTTGGCGGCGGCCATATCAACCAATTTAAGCTTCTCCCCTTTCCGGGGGCTGAAAATGTGAACCCTCTTGCCTTTTGATTTTGAAAGCCATTTAGAAATTAAAGCTTCATCTTCAAGAGCAAGAGGAAAATATATTTCATCAGGTAAATTGGGCTGATGATTGTAATATTGCCGGACAAACTCCGAAAGAACCTCTTCATCTGTTTCTTCAGCTTCAGAGCTCAGCTGAAAATCCTGCCGGCCGATCATGATACCTTCTCGTATTTGAAGAATAACAACCACCGTTTCTCTTGATTCCCGCGCGAAGGCGACAATGTCGCGATTCACCAATTTACCGACGTCAACCTTCTGCCTCTGTTTGACCGCTTCCAAAGCGGTGACCTGGTCACGGACAATAGCGGCCTCTTCATATTTCATCTTGTTCGAAAGATGCTCCATCCGCTTGCGCCGCAGTTCAATCAAAGTCTCGTTCTTTCCCGACAAGAATAAAAGAACCGAATCAACCGATTCACGATAATCTTGCTCAGACTGAAATCCTTCGCACGGACCTCCGCATCGGCCGATATGATAATCAAGACAGACCTTCTGAATTTTTCCGCTCGGATGCGGTATGGTCAGATTACAGGTACGAATCTTGAATAGATTACAGAGAAACTTGAGCGTCCTCCGCATCGACTTGGAGCTGGTATACGGGCCAAAATATCGAGCGCCGTCCTTCGCCAGACGCCGAACAATTAGAACCCGCGGGAATGACTCATTGACCGTCACCCGGATATATGGATAATGCTTATCATCTTTAAGGTTGACATTATAGCGAGGCTTATGTTCTTTGACGAGGTTAGCTTCCAGAATTAAGGCCTCAATTTCCGTATCCGTGACCATGAGGTCGAAGTCTTCAATCTGCCCGACCAATCGGGCCGTCTTGATATCATGCTTCTGCGGAGACTGAAAATAAGTTCGCACGCGATTCTTGAGGCTTCGGGCCTTGCCGATATATATGATCTTTCCTCCAGCGTTCTTGAAAAGATAAACGCCCGGCGAAGATGGAAGATTCTGTAGCTTAGCATTTAATTTATCTGATTTCATATAAACCGATTACGCAGGAAGGCGCCCGGTTGAATAAGGTCCTTTCCCCCGATTCATTGGGGGGAAGGAGACGCGACGCGCCTTTAATCCTCTTAGCGATTAAGGCATCCAAAAATGAATAACATTAAGGCAATATCCTTCTGGCGCCGGCAAAACATTCCTTCCAATATTTGTCATCCAGTTTCGATATTATTATGCCTGACGATTTTGTTGAATGAATAAATTCTCCAAAGTCAATATAAATACCGACATGGGAAATCGTATTGCCATCAATGCTAAAATAAACCAAATCCCCATAACGGATTTTGCCTCTTGCTACTTCTGTTCCAATCTCAAATTGCCCGGCGGCTGTACGGGGAAGCTCTGTACCATCAAACCTGCTGAATACTTCGCCGGTAAATTCACTGCAATCTATTCCTTCAGCTTTTTCCGCACGTCCACGATATGGCGTTCCAAGATAGCTTTGTATAATGCGTCCAAACTCCAGAAGCCCATCTGTCGTAAGCGGCATCTGGTCCTGTCCATATTCTTCCTGCACAGCAATCGACCTGCTTTCAGGCGGCAAAGCTCCGCCGCTTCGGTATCTCGGATATGGGGTACAAGCCATAAAAAAAGTAATTAACATCAGGAGAAGCAACCATTGTGTACGCCCGAATTTGCTTCCGTCAATAGCCGGACTTTCCAACCATAACCTAACCCTATTCCCTGAATATTTCTCAATTTCTGCTCTCATTCACGCTACCCTCGGATATATAATACCGAATCTCTTCCTATAATATAATCGGCAGCAGATTATTAGAACAAGCATAAAGACCAAATACACCGGGTAATAATATCCCGCCAGAAGCGATAATAGAAGTATCGGGAATTTGCAGGTAAAGAATAAAACGGGCATTTGTGGTTTGGCGAGCGCAAAAAAGAATAATACAGCGGATAACGCGCTCAGCGCCATAAGCAGAATTAAACCCAACAGACCGGCGATTACTGAGGCGGCAATGGCCATCAAGCTTCCGAAAGCAATAAGATTCCTATCTGAAAATCGAACTGCCAAGGTATTCTTCCTTGCAGCCTTATCGCCATCCCTGTCAATAATAATAGTCAGAAGATAAATCGCAGACACAGTCAGGAAAAAGTACACCATTAATGAAATCAGCAAAAGTAAATTGGAGTCGGGATAAATTGGTAATGCTAATATCAGAAGAAATCCGTACCCGATTCCGTTGGCGAGCAAACCCCAAAGCGGGCGATCTTTTAATCTCAATGGCGGCGCTGAGTAAAAGTACCCGCTTATCACCATTGATATTGCCAGCACAAAAAAGCGAAAATCCTGAAATATGGAAATAGTCAACCCGAGCATGGTAACGGCAAGGTAACCGGCCATCATTTCACTTTTGCTAATAAATTCCTTTTGCAGAAATCCGATTTTATTATTTATCAGATCCGACTGAAAATCATAAATCTGATTGATATAATGACACCCAACCATTATCAGACTAATGGCGGTCAGAATCATAAACGCCCGCAGATCAAAATGCGCTGGAGAGTTCGTAAAGTGATAAGTTACTAAATAAATCGACCAGACCGGCAGAAGAAGCATCGGCCGCGCGGCAAAAACGAAATCAACCGCTTTCACCGGTCGTACCATAATTACCCGTACACTATAAATTTCAAGAACCAATAGAGAATCGGCGCCGAAAAGAGAAGTGAGTCAAATCGATCGAGTATTCCTCCATGGCCCGGTACGATTGCTGAAGAATCCTTAATACCGACCGCCCTTTTCCAAACAGACTCCACCAGGTCTCCCAGTTGTCCGACAATGGAGACGCACAAACCGGCGACAACAAGAAGCGGGAGCGTAATCGCAGAGAGCCGCCAATAACCAAGAAGCACGGCTATCAATAATCCGCCAAAAATCCCTCCAATGAAACCCTCCGCCGTTTTGCCTGGCGACACATGAGTCGCCAATTTTTTTGAACCGATTGTCTTGCCGACCCACATCGCCAAAGTATCGGATAACCAGATAGTCCCAAATAAAAACAATAGCCAGTCGCCTCCGGATTCAGGAAACTCACTTCTAATATAGAATACAAAAGGGTAAAGAAGCCCCAGATACACGGCTCCCCAGACAAGACTTGCATACCGCATGTAAAGAAGCTCCGGCGGCATTTTGCAGACTGAAAGAATAAGACCAATCAATAGGAAAAATGCAATAAAGACCATATATCCCGATTGCGAAGATACCAACATGGAGACCGCCGCAGTCCCGATAACAAGGGGTAGAGTAATCCAAAATGAAACCATATTCGCTTTTATATTGCCGTTAGCCAGAAACTCAATAATTCCGATAGCGACAAGCAACAATATCATCCCCGCCAACCAATAGCCGCCGATGTATGAACACAGGATTATCAACGGGCCAAATATTGCCGCCACAATTATTCGAGTGATAAGATTCTTGTTCAAAATTACTCAGACCTTTCCAAATCGGCGTTCTCTTTTTTGATATTCAATAATGGCATCAATCAAATTCTGCCGATCAAAATCGGGCCAGAGAACATCGGTTACATACATCTCTGTATAGCTGGTTTGCCACAGAAGAAAATTGGAAATTCGCATCTCCCCCGACGTTCTGATAAGAAGATCCGGATCGGGCAGTCCCGCAGTATAGAGATAGTTGGAAAACAAAGATTCATCAATCTCGCCCGGTTTGATATGACCTGCCCTTACCGACGAAGCAATCGCTCTCACGGCATCAATAATTTCTGCCCTTCCTCCGTAATTCAGCGCCAGATTCAAAACCAGACCGCTATTATTTCGAGTTTTCTCCATTGCCATTTTCAGGGCCTGCCTCCGCGAGAATGATAAGCCGTCAATTCGACCGGTCGTAATCAACCGCACATTATTGCGATTCAGCTCATCGACTTCTTTCCGTGTCGTCTGCGTGAGAAGCTTCATAATGGCCGTTACTTCCTCGCGTGGACGCTTCCAATTTTCCAGCGAGAATGTGTACAGAGTAAGATATTTTATCCCTAATTCGCCGCCGGCCCTGACAACTCGCTTGACCGCTTCAACCCCGGCTTCGTGTCCGGCTGTCCGGGGAAGGTTTCTCTTCTTCGCCCACCTGCCGTTGCCGTCCATAATTATCGCCAGATGGACAGGCAGACGGAGAGGATCAATCGTTGATTCAGACGGATTGACATTCTGCTTCATTGGCCTAATTATAGGCTAAGGCGCAATCATCGGCAAGTGAAATATCCCTGTCGATTGGACTCATAGGGAATTCATATAACAAATCGATATAGATTTTCGTCTATAAATCGTTTAATATGGTCAAGAAAGTGTTGGAAGATACCATGATGCATGAGATATTGATGGCATTTGTTATGCTTGCTCCTATCGTTTCCAAGAATCCCGTCGAGCAGGATACGGTTGCGATTACCAATATTCATCTTACTGTTGGATACAGGCCTGCCAATGATATTCTTAGCCAGGGAGGCGAGGCGGGAGTGAAATTCGAATATCTCCTATTTCATCCCGTCATAATCAGGAGTTCCGTTGATTATAACTTCAGCGATCTCAAGAGCCGCCGTCTCCCGGAGGGACAAAATCAGGCGGTCGATCTGAGCGTGGAAGCCCTCATTTATCGCGGCGCCAAGAGACTTACCGCATACTTCGGCGGCGGGTTGGTCTATTCTTTAAACCACTTCAAATTGAAGAAGCAGTTGACCGATAGCCTTTTCGCCAACAGCGCCATCCATAAGACCGACATAGAAAACAAATATGGATATCGGGTCATCATGGGATTCAGAGTCAGAGAACACTACACTCTTGAATTTGGGTATCAGGAATCACACCCCAGCTTCATGTTCTGGGGACATTCTCTCAGTGGAAACAGGTTTATAATATATAAAGATGGAGAATTATCAACTCTAAGATTCACGCTCGGTTATGTCTTCTCGCCCTGAATATTTGGCAAGGAACCCCTTTCTGAATTGCTCAAAACAGCCTTCACTGATTGAAATCCGAATTTTCCTCATAAGATTCTGATAAAAATAAGAGGAGTGGTATGTGGCCAGAACCAGCGCCGTTATTTCCCTTTGATTATATAGATGCCGGATATAGGCCCGACTGTACCTCCGGCAAACTTTACAATCACAATTAGGATCAAGAGGGAGATCATCCTCGGCGCAATCGGCATTTCTAAATATCAACGGTCCATTTGATGTGAATACCATTCCGGTTCGGGCATTGCGGGTCGGAAGGACACAATCAAACATGTCGATTCCATAGGAAACAGCCATTAGAATATCTTCCGGATATCCCACTCCCATCAGATATCGGGGTCGGTCATGGGGCAGAAATTCGATAGAGAATGCAAGAGTATCCTCCATTTCCTCTTTTGACTCCCCCACCGCCAATCCGCCAACCGCATACCCCGGGAAATCAAGACCAACTATCTGCTCAGCGGAAATTTTCCGCATTTCATTATTGACCGAACCCTGCACTATACCAAATAATACGATACCTGTAGGCTCGGCTTTCTCCAGATTTTGAAAATGCGTCAAGCCCCTTCGGGCCCAATCATAGGTGCGTCGGACGCTGTCCACGATTGCCTTATCGTCCGAAGGATAAGGCACGCATTGATCCAATGACATGATTATATCAGCGCCGATATCACGCTCGATCTCCATTACCTTTTCGGGATCAAAACGATGCATAGAACCGTCATGATGTGATCGAAAAGTAACTCCATCATCATCGACTCTCGATAAATCCTGCATGGAAAATACCTGAAACCCGCCCGAATCCGTTATGGTCGGTTTATTCCATGAAATAAAATTCGCGAGTCCTCCTTTTTGCTTGATCAGCTTCTCTCCGGGGCGCAGGTAAAGATGATAGGTATTTCCCAGCATAATCTCAGCTCCGCATTCTTCCAGATCGCCGGCCGTCATCGCTTTCACCGCGCCGGATGTCCCGACTGGCATAAAGGCGGGAGTTTGAAATCCTCCATGCTTTGTGTCGACAATTCCTAATCGGGCACGGTTGTTCCTCCCTCGAATAGAAAATGAGAATCCCTCAGCCATAAGCCTATTTGGTTTTCTTGCCGGCGACCTCGCCGTATCTGCCGAGCATTTTCGTCAGGTTACCCCGATACTCTCGAGCAAGCGTGCAATAAGCCAGTGGTTTTAGTTTATCAATATCGGGGCGACCCCTGTCATCAAGAATATCACTATCAACATGTACAGCCACAATTTCGGCGATAAAAATTTCATGTGTCCCAAGAAGCATCGACTGGCGCGTTATGCACTCCAGATTTATCGGGCACTCCTTAATCAAGGGCGCCCTGACGATTTTAGCCGGAATCGGTGTCAGTCCCATTTCTTTGAATTTGTCATAATCCCGACCGGAACGATTTCCGCAAAAATCGACTGCTTTAAGATTTTCCTCTGAAGTCACATTAACCACAAACTGCCCGGATTCCTTTATGATGCTATAAGAAAATCTCTTGGGCTGGATCGATATCGATAACATTGGCGGTTCTGAATTGACAATTCCGATCCAGCTTATAGTAATAATATTCGGCCTGCGTCGCTCAGCAACGCATGATACCATCGCCGCCGGAAGCGGTATTAATAGAGTCTGCGGCTTTAATTCAATTTTGCTCATAAAATCCTCAAACTGCGCCGGCAGTCCCGATTTATCGGGATTTCCTGCCGAAGTTCACTCAGCTATCCCACAATTGTTCAAAATGCCGTCTCCAGCGCTCTTTCAAGTGAAGAGACACCGATAATCTCTATATTCTTCTCCGAAATCCCTTTCAGGTTCTGCTCTGGCAGAATGATTCGTTTAAACCCAAGTTTGGCCGCTTCATTAATCCTTTGCTCCGCCATTCCAATAGGCCTTACCTCACCGGACAACCCGACTTCCCCCGCAATAACTGTCGCAATATCGACCGGCATGTCTTTCAGGGAGGAATATATTGATAGAAGCAATGTCAAATCGATGGCCGGTTCGGTGAGTTTGAGCCCCCCCGCTACAGAGACAAAAACATCATTGCCTCCCATCGGAATTCCGATCTTCTTCTCCAGTATCGCCAGCAGAAGAGCTAATCTCTTATTATCTATCCCTCCCGCTACCCGTTGAGGAGTTCCATATGACGCCGACGATACCAACGCTTGAATTTCAACCAAAATCGGCCGATTCCCCTCGCATGATGCGGCCACCACTGATCCCGACCTCTGCATCTCGCCAAAATCCGAGAGAAAAAATGATGACGGATTTTCAACCTCACGCAACCCCTCCACCGTCATCTCAAATACGCCCAACTCGAAAGTCGAACCATACCGATTTTTGACCGGTCTGAGAAGACGATAGAAATGCTGGCTGTCTCCTTCAAAATAAAGCACCGCATCAACCATATGTTCGAGTACCTTGGGTCCGGCAACCAGACCCTCTTTGGTGACATGCCCAACCAGAAATAGAGAGAATCCATCCTTCTTGGCTTTTTCGATTAATCTTCCCGCCGATTCTCTAATCTGTCCAATAGTTCCCGGCGGCGATTCAAAATAGTCGCTCGACACTGTCTGGATCGAATCAATAATCACAATATGGTTTTGATTCTCCTCAAGGCACGAGAAAATCTGCTCCAGGCTCGTCAGATTCGCGACCGATAGATTTTTCCCCATTACCGCCAGCCGATCCGCCCTTTTTTTCAACTGGCCGACCGATTCCTCGCCGGTTATATATAGTACATTTAATCCCCTTCGCGAATAGGCCTCCGCCGCCTGTAAGATCAAAGTGGACTTGCCGATACCCGGTTCGCCCGCGAGAAGAACGGCGCTTCCGGATAATAACCCGCCCCCCAGTACACGGTCGAATTCAATTATCCCCGATTTGAACCCTACTACAGTCTCCGGATTTATCTCAGAAAGCTTCTGCGCTTTATCATGAACTTCGGCCTTTGATTTCCCCCCGCGGCTCATAATTCGTTCCTCGGCCAACATATTCCACTGGCCGCAATCTTTGCACTGCCCCTGCCATTTGGCGTGTATGGCGCCGCACTGCGTGCAAACAAAAGCCGTTCTAAAATTCTTGCTCATCTTCTTATTCACTGTACATGGATGGGACCAGCTCCCCGGCCGTTTATAAATTGATCCACTATCGGATTACCCGAATTTTTGACCTGTTCAGGGGTTCCGTCGTATTCAATTTTTCCTTCATATAACATGACAATTCTATCTGCTATTCTATAAGCCGAGGTCATATCATGCGTAACCGCCACTGAGGTTACATCAAGCTTCTCTCGAAGATTAACCATCAAATCATTAATCAAATCAGAGGTGATAGGATCCAGACCGGTGGTCGGTTCATCATATAATAATATTTCCGGGTCGGCGGCAATGGCTCTGGCCAGCCCGACTCTCTTTCTCATTCCGCCTGATAAGTCTGAAGGAAATATATTCTCCGAACCGGATAATCCAACCAAAGCCAATTTCTCGCGTACAATATCGCCGATTTCATTTTGAGAATATTTCCATCCTTCTTTTAGCCCCAGACCAACATTTTCGGCTACGGTCAAAGAATCAAGCAGAGCCGCCGACTGAAACAGCATCCCGATTTTTCGGCGCGCTTGAAAAAGCTCAACGGAATTCATCTGCCCGATATCCTTATCATGAATTAAAACCACGCCGGAATCAGGGCGGATCAATCGATTCAGATGTTTCAACAGCACCGATTTTCCGCATCCGGACTGCCCGATGATCACTACCGATTCCCCTTTTCTAATATCAAGCGTCACACCGTTAAGCACTCCCTTTTTCCCGAACGACTTGGCTACTTGATCAATCTTAATTATGGTTTCTGCCATCTCATACCTTAAATAGAACAGTAGCGATTAAATAGTCGGCAATCAGAACCATTACTGCCGCGATGACAACCGCTTCTGTGGTTGCCTTACCAACACCGCGCGCGCCTCCCTCAGCGTGATACCCCTCATGACATCCGACAATTCCGATAATTGTGCCGAAGATCGCTGATTTGATAAGTCCCGAGACGAGATCAATAAATTCAAATGAATTCTTTACGCCGCTCAAGAATGTTTCGTGCGAGATATCAACAAAAAGCACAGAAACAGCCATTGCGCCCGCGATGGCCACGAATGCCGAAAATATGGTCAAAAGAGGAATCATTATGACGCTGGCCAAGAGACGGGGCATCACCAAATACCTGACCGGGCTTATTGCCATCGATTCCAGGGCGTCGATTTGTTCGGTGACTCTCATAGCGCCAATCTCCGCGGCAATGCCGGCGCCAACCCTGCCGGCAATCACCAGCGCCATCAAAACAGGCGCCAGTTCAATCACAACGGCCTTGCCGACTGCCGCTCCCAAATAGCGGAGGGGAGCTCCGATAAATTTGAACTGATACGCCGCCTGCCAGGCTGAAACAGCGCCTATGAAAATGGAAGTTATAATTACCAGCGCAAGGGATTTATTTCCTATGAAAAAACATTGCTCTATTATCTGACCAAACGAGCGAGGAATATCTTTGAAATAGTACAGGGATTTTAGCAGAAGGATAAAGGCGCTTCCAAGGCGGGTGATAAAATTAATCGCCCGACGTCCGATGACCAGGAATCCATTTGACATTTAAAACGGCGGCGCTTCCTCTTCCCCAGCCACATATGGCTGATAAGACAAATTCTCAAAACGGACAATATCTTTGACAAAGGCCAGTTCGACAGTACCAGTCGGACCGTTTCTCTGCTTGGATATAATAATTTCAGCTTTCCCTTCAACCTCCATCCGTTTGGGATCCTCTTTTCCAAGATGGGATAGATAAAACTCCGGCCGATAAATGAACATAACCACGTCGGAGTCCTGCTCAATCGCTCCTGACTCGCGCAAATCCGACAACTGTGGTCTTTTATCCCCGCCGCGAATTTCGACCATGCGGGAAAGTTGACTGCAGGCAATCACAGGAATATTCAATTCCTTGGCCAGAGTTTTCAAAGAGCGCGAAATCATGGCAATTTCCTGCTGGCGGTTTTCAGTTCTTGCTGCGCTATGCATCATCTGGATATAGTCTATAATAAGAAGCCCCACATTATGCTGCGCTTTCAGGCGACGTGCCTTAGCGCGCATCTCAAGGGTCGAAAGAGTGGCGGAATCATCGACAAAAATCGGGGCATCAGATAATGGCTGAAAGGCATGCGTCAGTTTCTGCCACTGAGAATCTCTCAGGCGGTCGGTTCTCAGAAGATGCTGACTTATTCTGGCGCGACCGCATAAGAACCTTAAAGCCACCTGTTCCTTGGACATTTCTATCGAAAATATGCCGACGGGAATTTTTTCTTCCACTGCTACCTGTTCGGCGATATTCAGCGCGAATGCCGTTTTACCCATCGATGGGCGTCCGGCGATAACTATGAAATCTCCATTGTGCAATCCTGCAGTGAGCGCATCCAATTCGTTGAAGCCGGTTTTTAACCCGACCAGCCCCCCCTTGGTTTCCTGAAAATCCTCTATCTGCTCGAATGTTTTGGGGAGAAGCTGGGCCAGATGCGTGAAACCTTTCCTAAGACGACTCTCCGAAATGGAAAAAATGTTCTGTTCGGCATTGTCGAGTATTTCGGTAACTTCCCCCTCCAGTTCATAACAATCTTTTACAATGCCGTTCGAGACATTTATTAATCGCCGCAAAACGGATTTCTCAAGGATTATGTTGGCATAGGAAACCACATTAGATGTAGAGACAACCCCACTTACCAGATCGACCAGATACAGCCGCCCGCCCACTTTTTCCAGTTGATCCATTTTGGTCAATTCGTCGGCCACGGTAGTTATATCGCACGGGCCATTTTTTTCGTACAAGCCCAATATCGCCCTAAAAATTATTCGATGCCGGGGAACATAAAAGTGGTCTTCAGAATCAATTATTTCGATCACGGCGCTGATCGCTTCAGTATCTTTTAATATAGCCCCGATAATCTGCTGTTCGGCGTCTATCGATTGCGGCGGTTCGAGACGGGAAATCTCTTTATCTTTATCAATCTTTGCGGCCATAATTTATCTATGAAGCCAATTCGTCATATTTAACCCGCAGTTTCTGGATATCCTCCCAGACATCGCGTTTGTACGCCGGAAATCTCAAAAGCGCCGCCGGATGATAGGTGATAAAAAATGGAATACCATTAAAATCATGCCATTGTCCGCGAAGCTTGCCGATCGGGGTAGTCGTCTTAAGCAATGCCTGCGCCGATATTCGACCCAGTGCGCAGATTATCTTGGGCTTGATAAGCTGAATCTGCTCCAGCAAATATGGCATGCAGGTCGCCATTTCATCCGGTTGAGGATCGCGATTGTTGGGAGGGCGGCATTTGAGAATATTGGCGATATACACTTCTTCCCGCTTAAAACCTACCGCGGTCAGGATTTTGTCAAGCAATTGCCCGGCTCTTCCTACAAATGGCTCTCCCTGCAGATCTTCATCCCGACCCGGGGCCTCGCCGATAAACAGCAAGTCCGCATTGGGATTGCCGACTCCATAGACAAATTTTGTCCTCGTTGATCCGAGAGGACATTTCTGACATTCGCAAATCGCCTTATTATGCTCCTCCAATGAACCGTATGCCTTCGATCTGATTTTTCTGCCGCTTTTGGCAAGCTTTTCCTGCTTCTCTCTCACTCCTTTGGGGTCAATCAAAATATCTCCTATGCCGATATCCATCTGGCATCTTAAGGCTTGTCTTAGAAGAATCGCTGTGCGCCTGTCCAGATTTTGTTTCCAGTCGATCATTTCAACTTAGCAATCTTTTCTACTATAAGATTCGCCAGTTCCATCTTACTCATCATAGGCAAGGCTTCCGTCCTGCCACTTTTATAGACCAGAGAGGCCTGATTACTCTCGCTATCAAATGGCATACTCTCGCCGACCATATTTAAAATTATCAGGTCCAATCCCTTTTCTTTCAATTTATCCTTTGCATTAGTGAGTCCATTCTCTGTTTCTAAGGCAAACCCGACTACAATCTGGCCCTTTCTTTTCGATTTCTTCAAAGAGTTCAATATATCTATCGTTGGAATCAATTCAAGCGACAAATCCCCTGTTCCCTTTTTTATTTTCTGCCCCGATTTCTTTTTAGTCATGAAATCGGCCGGGGCCGCGGCCATAATGACAATATCGCTCTTTGAAAATTCCTTCTTGACCGCCCTGAACATTTCGTCGGTCGATTCCACTCTATGCGTCTCGATTCCAAATTCTGGGACGAGGCTGGTCGGGCCGGATATCAAAACAACTTTAGCCCCCGCCGCTTTTGCCGAGGCCGCAATAGCATAACCCATTTTTCCAGACGAACGATTCGAAATATACCGTACCGGATCAATCGCCTCGCGGCAAGGTCCGGCCGTCACCAGAACTTTCTTATTAATCAGAAGCTTTTTTTTTTGAAACAGACTCAAGACAAAAGAAGATATTTCTTGAGGTTCCGCCATCCGCCCCTTTCCATAAGTATTGCAGGCCAACTCCCCTTCTCCCGGTTCGATAAATAAATACCCAAGAGATTTCAGATATTGAATATTTTTCTGAGTAATCGAGTTCAAATACATATTTGTATTCATGGCTGGCGCGATAATGACAGGTTTCTTGGTAGCGCACATCACCGTCGTCAACAAGTCATCGCAGATTCCGGATGACACTTTCGCAATAAAATTCGCCGTGGCCGGCGCAATAATAAATACGTCCGGCCAATCAGCTAAATCTATATGATGCGTCCCCACAAATCTATCTTCCGGGAACATCTCCAGCGAGACCGGGTTTTGTGACACAGTCTCTATCGTGAGAGACGTGATAAATTTCGTTGAATTCGGCGTCATTATAGCCCGCACATCGGCAGAGCCTTTTTTCAATAGTCTTATTAATGGCGGGATTTTATAGGCCGCAATCCCGCCGGTCAGACCGACAATTATCTTTTTTCCCTTAAAAGGCATTTATTTTCTTAGAAACAAAAACTCTGATCTAATTAATCAGCCCGTCTTCATCATTGAAGAAATAAGCTGGCTGGCGGATCAGTTCAGGGCGCCCCGTCTCATGAAAAAGCACTGTTCCGATTACCATCCGGATTTGCTCGAGGTCAATCGGAGCGGGCCCCATCATCAGGCCTCTCTCCAAGATAAGCTCCAATTGTCCGTCGTTGAGCAGGCCGAGATGCTTGAGTTGAAGCAGATATCCAAAAGCTTCGGGAAGAAAATGGCGCCGTTCGATATCGCTCAGGATTCTGAACGATGCATTGGAAAGAGATAGATTATGAATGAGTTGGGAGTCCGTCTGCAACTGGTCCAAGACCCAGGAATAAGCGGAACTGATTTCATTTTCCGTAAACCCCTGGCTTTTCAGAGTATCGGAAATATCCTCAAGATTGTCCAGTTGCCCCCTGGTTTCCCGAATATGGGTCATCAGCAGGACGACTATTTCCAGAACTCTATCTCCCACCGTCGTTCCTTTCCGAAATTTAATCAATACTATGCAAATTTAAGCCCAAAGTCTAAGGTACGCAAGAAGTTTCTTTGAGAAACGGGTAAGTTTAATGCTTAAAATGCCTTATGCCGGTGAAAACCATTGCCGCCCCGGCCTTATTGACTGCCTCGATCGCTTGGGGGTCTCCTTTGGAACCACCCGGCTGAATGATGGCAGTGACCCCCGCGTCAAGAGCGACCTCGACTCCGTCAGGCATTGGGAAAAAAGCATCCGAAGCCAAAACCGCCCCTTTAGCCCGCACACCGGCTCGTTTGACCGCCAGAGCTGAAGAATCAACCCGTGATGTCTGCCCCATTCCAATCCCGACTGTCGCCGAATCCCTGGCAATCACAATTGCATTTGATTTAGTATGCTTGACTATTTTCCATGCGAATAATAGCGACTTGATTTCTCCTTCGGTCGGCTTACGCTTACTGACAACTTGCAGAGCCGACATATCAATCTCATGTTCGTCGGCGGTTTGAAAAAGAAGGCCTCCCCGAATAAACTTGAAAACCATCTCTCCCCCAGAGCGACCGGAAGATATTCCGGGAAGAGCCAAAATTCGACGCGCCTTCTTTTTTTTGAGCAATTCCAGGGCTTCCGGATCGTATCCTGGCGCCAGAATACACTCAACAAACCCCGTATCATACAGCAATTTGGCCGCCTCTATATCAACCTGTTTGTTAAGTCCGATGATTGAGCCAAAAGCCGAAAGCGGATCAGACGCGAGAGCATCCCTGTAGGCCGCGTCGATTGTTTTTCCCACAGCCGCTCCGCACGGATTAGCATGTTTCAACACGCATGCAAACGGCTCCCTGAAATCGAGAATCATATCAAGGCAGGCATCCATGTCAGCAATATTATTATATGAAAGCTCCTTGCCGGAAAGAATCTCAGCTTTAGTCAGCGAAGGACCGGCATATTTTTTATCTTGATAATATGCCCCTTGCTGGTGAGGATTTTCTCCATATCGAAGCGATGACTTAAGATTGAAAGACAGATTGAGCTTATGAGGGAACTTATCCCCTTCTGTACCTTTGCCGGAAACAAAATATGCGGCTACCGCCTTGTCATATTTGTGGGTCAAATCAAATGCGGTCGCCGCCAGACGACGCCTGAATTCCAGCCCAAGAGCCCCTTCATTTTTCGCCATTTCCTCGATTATTAATTCATAATCACTCGGCGAGGTCACTACCGCCACCCCCGAGAAATTCTTGGCCGCCGCTCTCACCATAGATGGACCGCCGATGTCGATATTCTCTATTATTTCTTTTTCCGTTGACTTAGAGTTGTCAACCTTTTTCTCAAACGGGTACAAATTCACGACTACCATATCGATCGGTTTGTATTCCTGATGCGTCATTTCCTCGCAGTCATCTTCATTATCACGGCGATAGAGAATCCCGGCATGGATTTTGGGATGCAAAGTTTTCACGCGCCCACCAAGAATTTCAGGCGCCCCGGTGAATGTGGACACAGAAACGGCATGAATTCCATCTTTCTTGAGCGCCGCTAATGTTCCCCCCGTGGAAATAATCTCTATTTTATATTTGACCAGCGCTCCGGCAAAATCAACAAGACCTGCTTTGTCGGAAACTGATATCAGCGCCCTTCTAATCTTTATCAAATCGTTCATATTACTTTCCTGTCAACAATTTTTCCGCCTCTTTATACTTGGCGGCGGATTTTAGCAAAATTTCTTCCGGTAAACTCGGCGCCGGAGGATTTTTGTCCCAATCGAGTCCGGCAAGATAGTCGCGGATAAATTGCTTGTCAAACGATGGCTGGCCTTTGCCGGGAACATATTGTTCAAGAGGCCAGAACCGCGAGGAATCAGGCGATAGAATCTCATCAATTATAATCAATCTGCCATTGTGAAACCCAAATTCAAACTTGGTATCGGCTATTATGATTCCCCGGCCGCGAGCATATTCTGAAGTCTTCTTATAAATATCAATGGACTTCGAACGGCACATTGCCGCCGTCTCAGCGCCCACAATCTTGGCCATCTGCTCAAATGAGATATTCTCGTCGTGGCCATCATCAGATTTGATCGCTGGCGTAAAAACAGGCTCTGGGAGCTTATCTGATTCGCGCAAGTTAGGAGGGAATTTGAATCCGAGCGCTTCGTTGCTTCCATTCTTGCGCGCCGCTGTCAACTCTTTCCACAGCGAGCCGGAGATATATCCCCGTACAACGCATTCAATATCAATTCTCTCTGCCTTAACAACCAGCATCGCTCTCCCGTCAAGAATCTCGCGATATTTATGCAGGTTTGCAGGGAATTGACTTACGTCGGCCGCGATCAAATGAGACAAAATAATACTTTTAATATGATCAAACCAGAATAGAGACATTGCGGTCAATATTCTTCCTTTACCGGGAATACCGTTGGGTAGCACGCAATCAAATGCCGACACCCTGTCGGTGGCGACAATCAGCAATTTATCGCCGAGGTCATATACATCGCGAACCTTGCCGCGTGAAAATAGCGGATATTCCTTTATGTCTGTTTCCAAGAGAGCCTTTTCCATTATTCTATCTTCCCTCTTATCAAAAGTTCAAGCGCCTCAGGATATATTTGATGCTCTATCCTCAAGACTCTCGCCGCCAGAGTATCGGGCGTATCATCGGGATATATTTTCACTTTCTTCTGCAATAATATTTTCCCATGATCATATGTTTCATCCACAATATGAACCGTGGCTCCTGATTCTTTCTCCCCTGCCGCAATGACAGCCTCATGCACAAAATGCCCGTACATCCCCTTTCCCCCAAATTTCGGAAGCAGGGCTGGATGAATATTGGTAATTTTATTTTGGTACTTCTGAATGACGGAGTCTGGCGCTAATTTCAGAAATCCCGCCAGAGCCACATATTCAACTTCATGTCCTTTAAGCGCCTCAAGCAAGGCCCTTTCAGCGTCTTCCGCGGTTGGATAATCTTTGGTCTTATAGAGAAATGTATCGATTTTTTCTTGCTTTGCCCGCTCAAGCCCGAAGGCATCGCTCCTGCTGGAAACTACCAGAACAATTTTTGCGCACAACCTGCCGCATTTGATTGCATCAATAAGAGATTGAAGGTTTGTCCCGCTTCCCGAAATGAAAACAGCCAATTTAGCCGGCAAGATCATCTAATTTTTCTTTCAATAATTTATTAACCAAGCCCGGATTGGCCTTTCCGCCTGTTTCTTTAATCACTTGACCTACAAAAAATCCGAAAATCTGTTTCTTGCCGGAAAGATATTTTCTGAGATTATCATCATTTTCTGCTATGACTTTGGCAATCACGCCCCTAATTAAAGAATCGTCTGATATCTGTGTCAACCCTTTGGACAAAATTATTTCCCCCGCCGTCTTTGATGTCTCGATCATCTCTACAAAAACATCCTTCGCGATTTTACCGGATATTTTTCCGCTCTGCACATATCCAAGCAATTCTGCCAGCATCTTTGGCTTAATCCGAAATGTCGCTATATCCGCCCTTTCTTCATTAAGAACTCTGAGCAATTCCGTCATTATCCAGTTGGATGCCGCTTTGCCGTCATTGAATTCCTTCATCAGGTCTTCATAGTAGTCCGCCAATTCTCTACTGTCTGTCAGAACCATCGCGTCATATTCAGGAATATTGTACTGACTGATAAACCGCTTTACCCGCGCTTCCGCCAACTCCGGAAGCTCCGCTCTTATTTTTTCCAACCAGACTTCATCAATAGTGAGATTGACCAAATCCGGTTCGGGGAAGTATCTATAATCGTGGGATTCTTCTTTCGATCGCATCGACTCTGCCGCCTGACGTTTATCGTCCCAGAGCAAGGTGCACTGCTCAATCTTGCCGCCGGATTTCAATATGCCGATCTGCCTTTCGATCTCATAGGCCAGAGCCTTTTCAACAGCTTTGAATGAATTGAGATTTTTTACTTCCGTCCTGATCCCCAGTATATGCGCGCCAGCCGGTCGTACAGATACATTGGCATCGCACCGAAGATGCCCCTTTTCCATATCTGCCGAGCAGATTCGCAGGTACTGAAGCATCTGTTTCAGTTTTGTCAAATATCCATAAGCTTCTTGCGGGGTATTGATTTCCGGTTCGGTGACAATTTCAATCAGTGGAACGCCGCATCGGTTGAGATCGATCCGAGTAAAGTCTTCCCCGGACTCTGGATGCAGGGATTTCCCAGCATCCTCCTCAAGATGAATTCTTTTTAAGCGGACCGTCTTCCGACTTTTTCCCCCTTCAATTTGAAATTCAACCACACCACCCTCCCCAAGTGGAAGATCAAACTGGGAAATCTGATATCCCTTGGGAAGATCTGGATAGAAATAATTTTTCCGGGCAAAAACCGAGCGAAGCTGTACCTCTCCTCCCACTGCCAGGATCACTTTCATTGCATACTCGACAGCTTTCTTGTTAAGAACCGGCAAAGCGCCTGGAAGGCCAAGACAAACCGGACATGTTAAACTATTGGGTGGGGCGCCATATTCGGCTTTGCACCCGCAAAATATCTTGCTGTCGGCGCTCAGTTGAGCGTGAACTTCAAGCCCAATGACCGGTTCATACCCGTCGATTATATGTCTATCCGCCATTCGCTTGTCTATCCGCTTGGAGCTTCAAATTACCTGAATTATAAAAAGCCATGTTCTATTCCCTCAGCTTTTCAAAGCGAGCCGCCGCCTGAAAAAGGGATAATTCTCCGAAGGCCGGGGCCAATAACTGCAAACCTACCGGGCGGCCATCGGAAACAGTTCCACACGGAATAGAAATCGCCGGCATCCCCGATAAGTTTGCCGGAGCCGTGTATATATCGGAAAGATACATTGCCAGTGGGTCATCCATTTTTTCTCCCATTTTGAATGCGGCCGTTGGCGAGGTCGGGGTGACTAAAATATCAACTTCCTTGAACGCATTTTCAAAATCCATTCTTAGCAGTTCCCTGACCTGCTGAGCTTTGAGATAATAGGCGTCATAATATCCTGCCGATAGGACATACGTTCCGAGAATAATTCTTCTTTTCACTTCCGTTCCAAATCCGGCCTGACGGGTTTTATTATACATTGTAGTTAAATCATCATCATCTATCCTTAAGCCATATTTCACGCCGTCATACCGGGCGAGATTGGATGAGGCCTCAGCATCCGCGCTGATGTAATAAACAGCTATAGCCAGCGGGGAATGCGGCAATGAAGCGTCAACTATTCTGTGCCCATCTTTCTCAAAAAGTTTTATGGCTGACTCGATTTGCCTTGCGACCTCCGGGTCAAGCCCCTCGCGGAAATATTCTTTCGGAATGCCAAAACGGAACTTCTTGTGAGTATCAAGCAAGGTTGGATAATAAGGATGATCAAAGGCAACCGAAGTCGAATCATTTTCGTCTCGGCCGCAGACTGCGCTAAATGCGAGCGCCAGGTCATAGACATTGCGTGCCATCGGACCAATTTGGTCCATTGATGACGCAAAGGCAACCAGACCATAACGCGAAATCGCTCCATAGGACGGTTTAAGACCATATATCCCGCAAAATGAAGCCGGCTGGCGGACAGAGCCGCCCGTTTCGGAGCCGAAAGCGATCGGAACTATCCCCGCGGCGACTGCCGCGGCAGAACCTCCGGATGAACCCCCCGGCACCAATCCCTCGCCGACTGGATTTTTTACCGGGCCATAATATGAGTTTTCAGTCGATGATCCCATCGCAAACTCATCCATATTGGTTTTGCCCACAATTATAGCGTCTGCGGAAATTAGCCTTTCGGTACAGGCGGCATCATAGGGCGGGATAAATCCATCGAGAATATGCGAGGCACAGGTAGTCGGATAATCAGTAAGACAAATATTATCTTTCAGCGCTACCGGCACGCCGCACAAAGCGCCAATGTTATCGCCGCGTCGGATTTTGGCGTCGGCCTTTTCCGCCTGCTCAAGGGCCCTATTTCTTGTAACCGTGATAAAAGCGTTTAACTGCCGGCCGGTTCCTTCAACGTGTGAAAGAGCCGAGCGGCATATTTCGACTGCGCTGAATTCCCTTTTCTTCAGGCCGTCAATTATGGCCGAGGCCGATAATTTGCAATATTCCTCAATCACAAGAACGGCAAATAAGTATCTATTTCATGCTTGGAAACTGCAATCCGGTAATTGTCCCACTCGACTTTCTTGTTTGCGATCAGTTGCTCAAATATATGATCGCCCAACGTTTCTCGTACCAGTTTGGATTTCTCAGTTTCCTTAATAGCATTTTCAAGAGAATCAGGAAGAGCATTTATTTTGAGCTCTGCCCGTTTTTCTTTGGACATGGTGAAAATATTTTCTTCAATAGGTTCAGGAAGCGGATATTTCTTCTCAATCCCCATCAATCCCGCAGAAAGCATAAGCGAAAAGGCCAGATATGGGTTGCAGGCCGGATCCGGCGACCGCAACTCAGTACGGGTTGATTCTTCGTGTCCCAATCTGTACATTGGGACACGAATCAAACTGGATCGATTACGTCTCCCCCACGACATATATACAGGGGCCTCATATCCGACTACCAACCGCTTGTAGGAATTGACCCACTGATTCAGAATCAGGGTGATTTCTCTGATATGTGTCAAAAGACCCGCTATAAAATAGCGAGCCGTATCGGACAATTGATATGGATCATCTTTCTTAAAGAAAAGATTACTATTATCTTTGAATAGCGACATGTGGGTATGCATCCCAGAGCCGTTCTCGCCGAAAATCGGTTTGGGCATAAATGAAGCATAAATTTCATTCTCCGCCGCAACCTCTTTAACCACAAACTTATAAATCTGGGCGAAGTCGGCCATGACCAGCGCTTCCTGATATTTCAGATCAATTTCCTGCTGGCTGGGAGCGACTTCATGATGCGAGCATTCTACCGGTATTCCTATTAGCTCAAGAGCCGTAACTGTCTTCTTCACCACCTGAGTCGCTATATCAAATGAACCATAATCAAAATATCCGCTTTGGTCTATTATCTGAGGATGTGTCTCATCCTTGAAATAGAAAAACTCAATTTCAGGACCCAGATAGGCCGTCCATCCCTTTTGGGATATTTTCTCAAGAGTTCGTTTCAAGACCCAGCGAGGATCCCCCGCATAGGGAGTCCCGTCAGGATTCTTAATATCGCAAAACATCATGGCGGTTCGCTCGCCGCCGATTTCCCATGGAATAATCCGAAAAGTGCGCAAATCCGGGATAGCCATCAAATCTGATTCCTCAATCCGCACGAATCCCTCAATAGATGACCCGTCAAACCCCTGCCCCCTTTCGAGCACCGCCTCAATTTCCGAACGAGTGATCGACATCCCTTTCAAACGCCCCAAAATGTCGGTAAAATTAAGTCGAATATAATGAACTTCGGCGTCATCGATTTGTCTTAAGACATCTTCCTTTGTCTTTGTCATCGCTTGTCCTCCGTATTGAATTAATCCGCAAATTTATCCTTTTTTATCGGCATAGCAAGTCCTAATCTGACCGCAAATTATAAGTCCTCAACCCCCCTTTCATATATAAAAATGCTCAATTTGCTCCTGTTCAGAGACTCTCTTTGGATGACCACAGCCCAGACAAGTCATTACAGGACAATAGCGGCTAAGAGGCGCCGGCACGGGAATGACAGATTGCGGTGCATCGCGCTTCGCGACAGAAATAAAGAGCTGGGACATTTACTTTTCTGATACCCCCAATGCAAAAGGACTTATATCATGGGAATAATGGAATTTTTGTCAATTGCCGTAATTGCTCCGAATTGAAGAGACATCACTGCTCTTCTGATAATTTTCCTTTTTCCACCCATGCTTTCACGGCAATAATCCTCTGGCCATCGACCTTATCGACTTCAAGAATTATGTCTTTCCATCGAAGCCTCGCTCCTGTTAACGGCACTGAGCCGACCAAATCATAGACGAGTCCGCCCACCGTTTCAAATTCACTGGTTTCATAGTCGAGACCCAATTCCTCTATCAACTCCTCTACCGATATTCCTGCGTCAACAAGTATCGAATTGTCCGACATCTTCACCATTTCTTCTTCTTCATAGTCATGTTCATCTTTGATATCCCCGACTATTTCCTCGAGTATATCTTCCATCGTCACCAGCCCTGAAGTTCCGCCGTATTCATCAATCACAATGGCTATATGGACTCGATTTGCTTTAAATTCAGACAGCAAATCGCTGATTTTTTTTGTTTCAGGAATGAAATAGGGCGGCTTCATATATTTTGTAATATCAAAAGCAGATTCATCAACGGGCAACGGGATATTGGTAAACAGATCCTTTACATACAATACTCCGACGATATTGTCAAGGTTTTCGCCGTATATCGGAAAACGCGAATATCCGTATTCCTCGGTCAATCTTCTGATATTACGGAAACTGCTGTCTTTTCTTAAACCTATAATATTTATACGGGGTATCATAACTTCGCGCACCTCAGTCGCATCGAGCTGCAATATCTGGCCGATCATTTCTTTCTCATCTTCTTCCACAAGGGGCTCGTTGACTCCTGCCTGCACAGCCAATGACTCGATAGCCCGTTCAATTATTTCTTCTTTGTCCTCATCGGATATCTTCGCTGGAATCTTGTGTAATGCCCGATTATAAAGCCGCAAAATCGGCATCAAGAAAATATATAGAAAGGCAAAAAATGGAACAAATCTGAGGCGCCTTTTATCAACTGTCATAAGAATCTGTCTGCCCGGTAGATATTCCATAAAGAGAAGATAGAATATCCACACCGCAACAAGGCAAATGGCCAACGCAATTATTTGATTTAGGCCATATATTATATCAAGTTCTCGGGAAATTAGAACTGCAAGAAATGAAGATGCAATCAGGGCGAACGATTTGGTGATAATGACTGCTTGCACTGACATCCGGGGATTGATGACCGCCTCTTTGATATATCTTCGGCTGAGAGACGAATAATTGCGTGTCATTTGTGCCAGTTCCTCTGGAAGCATATATGACGCCAGATGATGCAGAGCCTGGACATATCCCAGATAATCGATAATTAAGATACCGGCAAAATATAGAATTACCATCGCCTGATTATCCTGCTTAGGTAGTATTCCTCCCTGCTTTCCATCCGTTCTCTACCCTTTGGCTTTTGATGATCATACCCCAAAAGATGCAGAAAACCATGACAGCAGAGTCTTAGAATCATTTCATCAGCGCCGATTTCATCCGCTCTTGCATATCGTATTGCGGTTTCCAGAGAGATATATATTTCGCCGAAAATGCTCTCCTTGCCGGCCGTATCATCGATATTGAATGAAAGAACATCAGTCGTTTTCGGAATACCCCGATATTTCTGATTCAGTGATTTCATCCTCCGGTCGCCTATGAAGACTATATTCAGGATCGAATCAGGCGGTTTTTCACCCTTCTCAATTAGATCAAATAATTTCATTATTCGTCGACGCGGGACAGGTATCTTTGTCTCTTTTATCAGAGTAAATTTCACGCCGCGGGCTCTTCTCTTTTGGGATATTCAATCCTTTGATGAAAAACGCCAATTAGGATTTGCACAAATGATTCCCTTATCTCAGCCAAGTCCTTGAGTGTCAGCGGACAGTCTTCAAGTTCGCCGGACTGGAATCTATCATTGATAATATTTTGCACCAGACTTCTGATTCTGGCCGGTTTTGGTTCCGAAAGTGTTCTGCTGGCCGCTTCTGCCGTGTCAGCCAGCATTACAATTGCCGTTTCTCTTCTGCGCGGTCTCGGCCCGGGATAACGAAAATCATCCATGGCCGGGTTTTCTATCCCTTGTTCCTTGGCCTTGTTGTAGAAATATGTCATCGGCATGGTGCCATGATGCTCTTCAATGAAATTCAGGACTTCATCCGGAAGGTCGGCTTCTTCGCCAAGAATTCGTCCCTTTTTCACATGCGAACTTAAAATAACGGCGGACATAGTTGGCGTGAGATAATCGTGCTTTGATTTGATGCCGAGCTGATTTTCGACAAAATACTCCGGTATCTCCATTTTGCCAATATCATGATAATAGGCCCCGACTCGCGCCAACAGTGAGTTCGCATCAATGGCCTTGGCCGCCGCCTCAGCCAGATTGCCAACTACTATGGAATGGTGATAAGTTCCGGGGGCCTCCATGGATAACCTTTTAAGAAGCGGTCGATTGAGATCGGCCAACTCCAGAAGCGTCAAATCTGTAGTGAACCCAAAAAGGGATTCAAAAAAAGGCAAAATGCCGACCGTCAATAGCGGCGAAATAATACTATTAACTACTCCAAACTCGATAAGATTAATCGTCCCGACCGGCAGTGAGACTTTGAATGACTCTATGAGATAAATTAGCGCCACATAAGAAATGGCCAGATAAATTATCGATCTGAAAAACTCCGAGCGATGCCGCACATGTTGAGTTGAATAACTGGCGACAGTTCCTACTATTATTGTCATCAGTACAATTGTGAAATTGAAACGATGCAATATTCCCAATAACAGCGCCAAGATAAAAGTATTGAATATGCCGACTTCTGAATCAAAGAGAATGGTGACCAGTATTGAAAATATCGCCAACGGATAAAGATAAACGGAAAGGGCAAGCTTAATCCCAATTATATAGATAAATAACAGCTCGAGGCCATAAATCAAGAACAACGCCAGAATCTTAGGATTCGATAGATATATCTGATTACGAAAATAGTATAAATACAGATAGAGCATGAGCAGCGCCACCAACACCAAAATCATCCGCGCCAGCGCCGGAAGGAACGGCATAAACCAATTTTCTCCCCTGGCCAAAGCCCCTGTCTGCCGATACATCGCTTCCAGGATTTTTTCTTGGCGTTCAGTTATCCGGCCGCCGGCGCGAGCGATAATCTCGCCGGTCATGACCACTTCGCGCACCGGGGAGATTTCATTCATGGCCGCAATTCGTCGAGCCTGAATCTCCATAGTATCAACAATTAAATTGGGAACTATAAAATTGCGGCCCAGGTCATAATAGGCGTCAACATCAAATGAATCTATAAGAGAATGATTATTGAGGGCTGTCAGGTAATTGACATAGGCCCGCGGCAGATCAAGCAATTTATCCCGCACCAGAAATATTTCTCGTTTGTCAATTCGTATGATTATGGAGCGAATCTTGGGATCCGGAAGAGTTCCCAGATCAGATAGAACACCGGTGAAATAAATTTCATTTACGAGAATATCTCTTATAATGCTCTGGACTTTGGAGAGATTTCCCGCCTTCAGAATTCCGGCAATAGATCCTGCTTCAACGAAGGGATAATAAGAATTTATGGCCGTGCCCAACGAATCAAAAAGAAATTCCGGATTGACCGGCTGTTTGGCGGAACCTTTTTGGCGAATCTTGTGCGGTTTCAGCGATGAATCAGCGCTTGCAATGAATTGGCTGAATCTGGCAAGCAATGAATCGACTACTGCAGTATTATAGATGAGAATTATGGGTATGGCGTCGGCGGCAGTGCGTTTTTCGTCCTGAATTTCCTGCGGCGTCTTGCCGACTGTTATCTGAAAAGGAGCGACAATATCTTCAAAGACTATTTCTCCCTTCCGCGGAAAATCAAGCGGGAATAATAAATTTTCCCCCGGATACAAAAGCGAAATCAGAACTGTTGCAAGAATCAGCATGGCAAATTTGCTGATCTTACTGCGCAGTCTCGAGACCTGCTTCTGCCGACTCTCCGCCTTGACCTTAAGAAATTTCTTGATTAGCCTTTTTATTCTTAAAAGAACTCGATACATAGAGGGATAAGTCTACCCCTGCTCCTTTCGCCGGCTCTTTTCAAATCGTTCGTAGGCGCGAATGATTTTTTGCACCAGAGGATGGCGAACGACGTCCTTGTCAGTCAAATATACAAATTTTATTCCTTCTATTCCGGTCAATATTTTCTGAATGACCACAAGACCCGAGCTTTTCTTGTCGCTCAGGTCAATCTGTGTGATATCTCCCGTGATAATAGCCCGCGCCCCTTCTCCCAGCCTTGTAAGAAACATTTTCATCTGTGCCGGCGTCGTATTCTGAGCTTCATCAAGAATGACAAATGTATTATTCAGCGTCCGTCCCCTCATAAATGCCAGCGGCAGAATCTCGATTATTCCCAGTTCAACTAACTTCTTTATTTTCTCCGCGGCCATCATTTCATGCAATGCATCATACACCGGCCTCAGATAAGGATCAACTTTGGCCCGAATGTCCCCCGGCAAAAATCCAAGCGACTCCCCCGCCTCAACCGCCGGCCGCGCCAGTACTATCCGATTGACCTCTCGATTCTTCAAGGCGGCTACCGCCACTGCCACCGCCAGATACGTTTTCCCCGTGCCCGCCGGCCCAATGGAGAAAACAATATCATTTTCGGCAATAGCTTCCAGATATAATTTCTGCCCCACCGTCTTTGGCTTTACCACCCGCTTCAGAGTGGCATTGGCCAGTTGGGTCTCAGCGATAAGTTCTGCCGGTCCGCCGGCGCCTTCTTTTACCATCTCCATGGCATAATTCAAGTACTGCTCCGTTATAAATGCGCCCTGCCCGAGTCTGGCAATCAAGTCTCTGAAGAGGTCAACCACTTTCCCGACTTCGTCAGGTTTTCCTTCAATTGCGATTTTATCCCCGCGGGCTATGATTGATGCCGTGAATGCTTTTTCTATTATCCTCAAGAAAATATCATTCTGCCCGAAGAGGAGACGCGAATCAAGCCCCTCAAGATAGACTGATCTGGAAACTCTTTCTTCAGCGCCGGAATTCATATTTAGTCGGCCTTTACGACTTGTAAGCCTTTTGCCTAATCGTCGCCAAGCCTTAACCCAAGCTCCTTCAACTGATTCGGTTCCACCTCGGCTGGCGCTCCGTCCATTAACGATTGCGCCGATGACGTCTTCGGAAATGCGATGACCTCTCTTATGCTGTCCACGCCCGTCATAAGAGCGACAATTCTATCCAATCCGGCCGCTATTCCTCCATGGGGAGGAGCCCCATACTCCAAAGCCCGCAGAAGGAATCCAAACATCCTCTCTGCGCGATCATTGGATATCCCAAGGATATTCAAAACCTTTTGCTGTAACTCACGGCGATTGATTCTGATACTTCCCGAAGCGAGTTCCGTACCATTCAGAACTAAATCATATTGTTCCGCCCGCACTTTTCTCAACGGATGTCTGTGGTCGCTTATCGGGATATCGGTCGTTTCAGCCTCATCAAAATAATGGATGTCCTCTTCTACTGGGATTGATACAATATTGTGCATGGCATCTAATCTCTTTTCTTCTTCATTGTATTCGAAAAGCGGAAAACGGGTCACCCAGAGAAACTTCCAGCTCTTTCTATCAATCAGGCCATGGCTTTTTCCCAAAGATAAGCGAATCTGCCCCATGATTGATTCTGCTTTCCACTTCGGCCCGGAAATCATAAAAACAGCGTCTCCGGATTCGGCTCCGACTTTGGCGCAGATTTCGCTTTTCAACTCCTCGCCGATAAATTTCAATATCGGCGACTTGTCACCGTCCTTGTGTCTCAGAATGTACGCCAGTCCTCCCGCTCCAAGATTTTTGGCAAATTGAGTCAAATCATCAACCTGCTTGCGCGAATAATCTCCCCCGCCCTTAAGGCAAATGGCAACGACCGATCCCCCGTTATCCACCGTCCCCGAGAAAACCTGAAATCCACATCCTTTCACCAGACCGGAGATATTGACTAACTCCATCCCAAATCGTAAATCAGGCTTATCTATTCCCCACCGGTTCATCACTTCGTCATATTCATATTGCGGGAATGGAGCGGAAATATCTGCATCAAGAACCTTCTTGAAAAGATAAGCCATCATCCCCTCGACCATCGCGAAGACGTCGGCTTTTGTTACAAATGACATCTCAATATCAATCTGCGTATGCTCCGGCTGACGATCGGCGCGCAAATCCTCATCGCGAAGGCACCGTGCCAATTGAAAATATTTATCAAATCCGGAAATCATCAAAATCTGCTTGAGTAGCTGAGGGGATTGCGGCAAGGCATAAAACTTCCCCTTTTGAACCCGACTGGGGACAATATAATCACGGGCCCCTTCAGGAGTTGACCTCATCAATAAAGGCGTCTCTATTTCAAGAAATCCCTTGGCGCTCAGATATTCTCTTATGGCCATCGATGCATGATGCCGGAAGATTATTCGATCCCGAAGCGGTCTGCGCCGCAGATCGAGATACCGATATTCAAGTCTCAGAACTTCGTTGGCGTTGATTTCATCTTCAATCTCAAATGGCGGAGTTTTCGATTCCGCCAATATATGGAAATCATTTATGGCTATTTCAATTTCGCCGGTTGAGAGATTCTTATTCTCCGTTCCCGCGGGACGCTTCTGTACCACGCCGCACGCGGCGACGACATATTCATTTCTCGCTTTGGATGCCCCATCAAATACCTCTTTGGCAACATTCGTCGGATTAAGAACCACTTGAGTCACCCCATATCGGTCGCGAATGTCAATAAATAGAAGGCCTCCCAGGTCTCTGTACGATTGCACCCAGCCATTCAATATGACGGCTTGGCCAATATTTGCCGAGGTTAATTCCCCGCAATTGTGCGTTCGTTGTAATTTTTCAAAATGGGGCAAAGCGTCTCCATTAACTTTATATCATTTATACATTTAGTTCGGCATAATACGAGTAATTTTCACAATTATCGATCACTCGACTATAAGCAAAAGTAATCAAAACAACATCTGATGTCAATAGGGGCATTTTTACGTACCGTAGCCACGGCTGATAGTCTGCTACAGTTGAATATCGCTTGACAATCCAGCGCCGAAAACTATAATTCATTCAGGTTTAATAGCTTGTAGTCGATAATGAATATGATATGAATATCTCGCGATTTCTAAATGAGGAGATGATTATTCTCGATTTGCAGGCCGAGCAAGAGCCTCAGCCCGAAGATTCCAACTCTACCCACTGGCAAGAAAGGAATAAAGAAAGAATTCTTGACTCCCTTGTCAGCATTCTGGAGCTTTCCGACCGCACGGGAAATCGTTGCAAGCTATTGACCGATTTTATTAATCGCGAGAGAAAGGCCTCCACCGCCATCGGCTATGGAATCGCCATCCCGCATGTCAGAACCATGCAGGCCAAAGAATTTCTTATCGGATTTGGCCGATCAAACGAAGGATATTATTTCGATTCTCCCGACAACGAGCCGGTGCGCCTCTTTTTCGTCATGGCCGCGCCCCCTTATGATGACACTTTCTATCTCAAAATTTTCAAAGCCCTGGCCGAAGTTCTTCAATATGAACAATTTCGCCAGGAATTAATGGCCGCAGAAAAACCTTACGACGTTATTCAAGCCTTCAAAAAAATGGAATGATTGCGCTCATTTGGCCATACGCAAACGCATGGCATATATTCATTCAACCCTTCCTTTGATACCTCCCCATCAGCGACGCCTCACTGAGAACATGCCCCTTGATTTTTTCCAACAGTATTGCCTTGGTAACCCCCTTGGCAACTTCCTCTCTATCAAACCGCAATTCAAAATCCAGAGCATATAATTTAAAATAGTACCGATGCACGCCGCTCGGCGGACAGGGACCGTTATATCCATATTTCTTGGAGCTGTTCGCCCCCTGCATCATGGCGATTTCCTTGCCGTCAATTTTCAAAATTGGCGTCACAACCTTCAGCACGTTCTCCGGCAATCCCTTAAGATTGGGAGGAATAGAATAAAGCGCCCAGTGCACCCATGTCCCCATCGGCGCATCGGGGTCATCGCAAATTAAGGCCAGCGATTTGGCGCCGGTCGGAATATCGGAAAATGCCAGCGGCGGAGACAGATCCGGTCCGTCGCAGGTATATTTGACCGGGATGGTATCTCCTTCTTTGAATGCTGTACTGGTTATCTGCATTTTGCTCTCCCCTTTCTGCTCTACAGAATCCCGCGCAGGATTATAGTTAGCCTCCACTTTTTGCTTGATGGAATCATCGACAGGATTTCCTTTGACTTGCCAGCCATAAGCGGCAAGCGAAAATAATGAAAGCATCCCCATCATAAACATGACAATCCGGTTACATCTCATACATCTCCTCCATAATACCGGCGGCTTGGCCGCCCGATATGAACAGACACATTATCTATTTATACTGTATAATATGCTAATTCGCCGATCATCGTCAAAACATAAACTTGGTCTCCCATCCGTCGGGACTTGTTGAAGAGACGGGTGTTATTGGAGAATATTTCATTCATGTTCACCATTGCGCGTGGAATTGGGTTTGTTTTTTGGATTTTTTTGGGTAGTACAATAGACATTGTAAGTATGTGTGATATATAGGGATATCTCAGGGAAAAGAAGGGTTTTTTGACGGGTTTGTTTTAGCATATTTTTTGGCAGTTTTTCTTTCATAATAATCACGAGGCAATAGACTTACGGCGAATATGAGTTGAATTTTTGTGAAACCATTTCAAAGCCAATTTGGGGGTTTTTCCCTTACCCCTGACCCCAGTTCTCCCTCACCCCGAACCCCTCTCCCAGAGGGCGAGGGGAAAAAGAAGTTGCAAGGGTGGTGGCGGGTAAATGGAGATGTTTTGCGTTTATGGACATAATTATGGTGTGTCCCTTTACAATGGGCGCGGGCTCGGATTTACCATCGAAGCGGGGGTGAATTTGAGGGGGTGGGGTTACTGTGGGACAGAGAAAAATGACAAGGAATCTGCGATTGCGTGAAAATAGGCATTTCAGGATGATCAAGAAAGCCCATCCGGCGCGGGGCTTGGATGGGTTACCGGGTTGAATTCTTGTGAAACCATTTGAAGCCAATTTGGGGGTTTTTCCCTTACCCCTGACCCCAGTTCTCCCTCACCCCTAACCCCTCTCCCAGAGGGCGAGGGGAAAAAGAAGTTGCAAGGGTGGTGGCGGGTAAATGGAGATGTTTTGCGTTTATGGACATAATTATGGCCTCTAATAATGGGGAGGGGGAGGAAATAACAGCGATTTGGTGGGAAAATTGTAAGTTCTCCCTCACCCCCGACCCCTCTCCCAAAAGGAGAGGGGGAAAAACCCTTATGTCGTTAACGGCGGTTCATCCCCAATTCAATTC